>JAISFI010000252.1 GCA_031263685.1 Dysgonamonadaceae bacterium
CACACACACACACACACACACACACACACACACACACACACACACACACACACACACACACACACACACACATCTATATTGGTGTAAATTCTACTAACAAAGACCGATAAGTGCGTCGGGAAAAGAACAAAGCTACCATAACAATTATTTATTTTTAATATTTCCGAGAGCGTTGCATACAACGCCTCCGCTCGGCGTAGCGTCCACGCTACGTCGAGTTAAAAGCAAGGCTCCTGCCTTGCAAGATACATACTGCAATCGTGGACGCTTGCTTTTAGCACGACGTAACGAAGACGCTACGCCGAGCGGGGCATGCCATGCTCTGCCTCCTGCTGGATTGCTTCGCCGCAAGTGGATCGCAATGACGTGTAGAGAGCATCGTCATTGCGAAGGCGATAGCCTGAAGCAATCCAGGAAATATCACTACAGCAAAGTCACTACATATCACAATTATTTTATTCACAACTCACAATTCAAAAAAATGAATAACAAAAAACGTTGCAAGTTGAGCTGCTTTATTCTCCTCTGCTTGTTGTGGAGCGCACTTCTGCCACTCCAAAGCCGTACGCCCGGACTGTACAAGTCCGGCGCCGATTATCAACACTCGTCGAGCGGGCTGTCAAGTTCGGAAAACCGTTCCGGTTCGGTATTAAACGAGCCGTCTATCCTGAAAGGAAGTACACCTTCCGGGCTTTTTTCTTCCGAGAAAAGTGCGCTCACGGAAAGGCCGGAAGGCAATGGCATTGCCTTGGGAACACCTGTAGGTGAAGCCAATCTCCTGCTCGCTGTCTGCATCGTCCTTTACGGACTCTTTATCAAGTACAAAAAAACGTCTAACACCTTAGGAAAGGAAAAATTATGAAAGCAATAAAGAGAACAATAAACAATCTGTTGATATGCCTGTTTCTGCTGTGCGCATCGGGCATACAGGCTCAAAACGCATCCATCAACTGGAAAGAGACTACAAACCCTTCTTTTGCCGCCGATGTCAGCGTTGGATCTTCCCAACTTAGCTATATCGAATTTTATTTTGAAGTGGAAACTGCTGCGATTGCAAGTATGAAGGTAGAGGTTGTACTTCCCCGTGCACAGGAGGCTTTTGATGTCGCCTCCATTCAAAAAGTGGGCGGAAGCATTGATTTGGGAAATTCCTCCGGAGGCGCTACGCAAACTTTGTCTTTCACAGTCTCTTCCGTCCCTTTAGGCTCCATCGTTCATTACAGAATACCTCGTTATTCGAAAACTCAGGCCAATAATACCCTGGCCACAGGAAATGTAACAGTCAGGGTTTATAAAGATTCAAATAATAAAATTGCAGAAAAACTCCTCGCCTATAACTACAAATACGCCAAACTGAACCTGATAGACCCGTCTTCCATACCCGAAGATCAGGTAACAGGACTGGAAATGAAATTCGGGGACAATCATGGAGGCGTTACTCAGACCCCAGCACCGCAAACTTTCCGCTTCCGGATACAGTGCGTGGATGGCAGCGTAGATTCCGCCACAATCGCCTTTACATACCTGCAAAGCGCCATTACCCTCTCTAACTGGACAGTTGGAAGTATCCTCATTCCTGCCGGACAAATCACTGAAACACAGTCCGGTACAACTACTTTGCTGGCAACATGCACGGTAAAAATCCGAAAGAGCGATTTCCCGTCCGGCAACGGCATCTCGGAAGGAGAGCTGGTTCCGGTCAGCGTAGATGTCACGAAAGCTACTTGCGGCAGTTCACTACTTGATTACCTGACAAGCTGGGCAATACCGACAAGCAACACGACCTTAAAAACCGCAACCGATGTAAGCAAAACGGCTGGCATCACTTTCAGCGCCAACCAGGGAAATGGAACAGTTCCAAATATAAAACCGCTTTCTGCAACATGGAGTTTAACCAATGGAAAACTCTGCCTGAATGGAAGCCCCAATTCCGTTGTATGGAGTTTTACAAATACCGGAAACGGAGAAGCGAGAAACATACGTGTACTCTGTAACGTTTCGTATGCAACCATATTGGATCCATCTTCCATTGAAGTTAAAACAGGAGCCAATACGCTGCTCTGGAAAAAACCTGTTAAAACGACCGTACCTACTACATTATCAACCACCAATAATGCCATTAACCCGCAGTACAGAGGACAACCTGTCGCTGCTTATGTGGATTTAGACCTGAAAATACAACCGGGAGATACACTCTTTGTGAAATTCGACTATTTTTGCCCGGCCGATTTCTACGTTTATCAATATGGAGTATCAACACCTACGCTGTATTCTTACAATCCATATTCACAGGCAACGATGTATTATACGGATGCTTGTGGTGAGAATCTTACAGAAACTACGGTGGGCAACAGTTCATCAAATGGAGCAAGAATAAATGCCAGGATATCTTCTTATGATTCACAGGTAAGTTTCGTTGGAGAAGACGATATACAAACCTTCAAGATATCATCGATGGCTGTGGGTCATTTCGCAAATACATGGCTTTCTTCCGATAATGCAAAAGCAGTTTTCCGGGTAGCTCTTCCGAAAGGAATAGAATTTGCAACCGGCAGTATAAACGACATCAAGGTTTATAGACCCGGAAATGATCCGGTAACAACTGCCTGGCCGGTATACTCGCTGGATATATCGCCCGATGCGAACAGCACCGTTTACACATTTACATTACGCAAGGCTGACCGTTTGGCAACAACTGATTATGAATACAGTATTGAAATACAGTTGAAAAATACCTGCCCCGAGATCGTTGACGGGCAGGCTAATGGAGAAATACGCATATTTGTATATCTTTCCGGAACAGAAGGCAACGGATGTCTTGACGTCAAATATGACGGAGTGCAGATATATCCAAACTTTGTATATGCCTGCAAAAAAGAAGGCGTTACTTATTCTTTCGATCGAAAACGACTGTCTGTCGGATTGAAAGACGCCAACAGAGACGGAAAAGCAGACACTCCTCTCGAACCGGTCGATCCGAATGTTATCAAACACGATATTATGGTGCTGGGAGATACGCTTCGCTATACCTGGGGCGGCAAAGTCCTCACCAACGGAGATGCCACATTGTATGCAGTATTACTCTCTTCCTCTAATGCAGACGTGTTTGTTACCGACGGAATCTCTCAAAAACTGGAGTTAAATGGAACAAACGGTCAAATACAGGCTACACTGATCAACGCTGTTTATCCGGCAGGCAACACGTATGCCGGATATGCAATGCCTCGAGACAGAGGAAGCGCTCTTGCAGGGGAAAGATATGCTTATGCCTGGGAAATAACCAAACTCGGAGGAGGCTCCTTTACAGCAAACGATTCGATCACTTTTGCCGTGAATGTTATAGCCTTTCCGAATATTTCAGGTACCGGTACTGTTTGGAATACTGTAACGAACTGGTTCTATATTACAAATACATCATTGCTTCAGGGAATTACCGATAATAATGCCAAAATGAATGCCGTATTAACACCGGGAAATGCAAGAAAGGGAGAGGAAAAATACACTTACACGCTTACCATAGGAAGACCGTATGCAAATATAAATCAGTGGGTTGCTCCAGCTTTTTTTAATGGTATACAAACACAAACTATCAATCCCAATTATGCATACGTAGAAGAGACTATTCCCCGTGCATGGGACTTGCCTTACGAATACCGTCATTTAAGCACGCTCGATTCCGTGATACTGGAAGTTCCAGAAGGATATGAAATAGCGGAGTCGACAGCTTTTTTGATGGTGTACACTAATTCTTTGAGCACGACTACGGTGAGCACTGCGAATAAGACTGTCTCTGCCTCCCTTTCACACTTGAACCTGCCTCACCGGAAAGTATTCGTTTTCCGGGATGAAGTATTCGATGTGAATCATACCGGCGAGTCGGGCAAATGGCATCTGCCTTCCGGTTATTATTATGTACATTTCCGGAATCTGGCCATCACTTCCACATACGGCGCTCCTGTTGGACAAACTTATGCGACGCTCACCGCTTATGCCGATAATCATACCTATACCCAGGGCATTGTACCCAAATTAGGTCGATCTGGTTCGACGACAGATTACGCATACAAACGCACCAATTATCTTACACTCCAATACACCGATCTCGGTAGCGTTAAAGCCACCATCAACGGCTCGGCCACCAAAGAAGCCCTGACTTCCCGCATCAGTTGGAACATCGATTTACAAAACACGGCAACCGATATGGCGGCATACAACGCCTGGCTCTATGTACAGGGGCCGGTAGATAACGCCATGTTTATCATTGGCGATGACACTTGTCACAGCGAAGGTCAGGACAACAGATGGATTCAATTGCCTGCGCTTGCCAAGAGCGGAGTTGCCACTCAGGGGCGATTGGTCGTAGAAAATGCATCGCCCGACTGCAACAATCAGACAGTAACAGTCTATCCACTTTACGACCGGACAAAAGGCGAAGCCACCACATGGAGACCTTCGGATGCAGGCATTGCCATGACGGATGACGGATTCACCGCCGCACAAACAGATCTCGATAAAAAGAAGTTTATTTATGCCAAACTGACGCTCACCATTAACAACAATGTAACTTCACGCCTCACCGGCAGCATCTCGCCGCTCGCAACAACACCGGCATCGCCCGTAAACTTAACAGACGGAACTTATGGCGCAACGACTATCGAAGTACAAAAACAATTCCCGCTGGAAATAGCCGTCTCTACTTTGGGAGCCTCCGGTTCGTCGGTAGATACCAGGGTGTTGCTGAATGTTCCGGCAGGATTAAGGGTGATTGCCGATTCGGTCTACCTGGAAATAGACGGCATAAGCTACCGGATTGACAACTCCAATGGCGCGACTTTTCTTGCTTCTCTTGCAAGCCTGAACGGAACGGCAGGAGCCAAAAATATCGAATTGAAACTGTCGGATATCAATCTCCCTGCACTGAGCGGAACATCCGGAGAAATAACCGGGCAAAAGACCGTTTATTTAAGGCTGAAACTGGAGCCGACTTGCGACGTCAATACTTCCGCGCCGCGTATCGAAGTAAGTTTCAGCGGGAAACGTCCCTGCGGAGAAGATATCAATACAGGCGGAAAGGTGTACTACTCTTCCTATCTGCCGTTGAGTGGGATGTCTTCCAGCCTCACGGTCGAAGTATTGAATCCTGTCATTGCCACAGTGGATTTCAGTTGCCATCAGTCGGATACGCTGGTTGTGAAATTCCGCAAGACAACCGACCCGACGGTCAGTGTTGCCGTAACGGATTCGGTGTCTGTTATTGTGCCCAAGGCACTGTATTTAAAAGATGCGACAGCCATCGTTTACAGCCTGCCTGAGGGAGTCGGAGGTTCAAGCGTTCCTGCGCAGAGTGGCACGGTTGATCCGTCAACGATTCGGGCGCGAATAGACGGCGATACCCGCGTTATTGCCTGGCCGCTGCCGAAAGGCTACTACGATGCCTTGCAGAGCGGCGGCGGTTCGGGTACGGTGCAAAGCGAACACAACGAGTACAAAATCTGCCTGCAAATGGACGATCCGGAAGACTATTTTGAAGGAAACATACAGGCCGGAATTATCACCGGCGCCTCGCTGAAAACAGGGGTATGCGAAAACACCTCTCTGCTGACGGAAGTGCATACAATAAGTGTCATCACCCGCGCTGCACAGACCGTCTGGGCAGGAAGCGACGCTGACTGGAATCTTGCTGCCAACTGGACAAACGGCGTTCCCGGCGCCTGCACGGACGCGGAAATTTCCGCATCTCCAATGTTTTTCCCTGTATTGGCAGATACAACGGCTCGGGTAAATGCCATCCATTTTCCATTTGGTACGGAGATAGGCGGTATCCCATACTTGAACTACAACAGGGCAACGGTCGATTTGACTGTCACTTCCAACCGGTGGTATCTGCTTTCCAGCCCGTTTATGGATATGTATTCCGGAGATTATATACTGGGAAGTACCCGTAATAATCCGGCCGTTTACATTCGCAGATACCAGAGTGAAGATCTCTTTTCTGGCGCAGCAAAGAAAGTAGCCTCATGGACGTCTTCTTTCGGGCAGACAAATATACGGCTTACTCCCGGCACGGGTTACGCTATCTGGGTGGCAACAGATGAGAATGAATCCCGCACGTTCGATTTTCCGAAAGATGCTATGTCTTACGACGTTTACAACAAGGGAGGTACGAGTGTTGCCTATACAGAAACCATTCCCAGCCGCGCAGACAGTTATCACTTTGCTTTCTACGACAAATTCAGCCAGAGTAACGGTAAGGATAACCGTTCATTTGACTTATCCGTAGAGAATGGTGACAATACAGGTTATTCTAATCTGTTGATCGCGAATCCGTTTATGTCCCATCTGGATTTTAACACCTTTTATTCCGAGAACAACAGCAAAGTAAGAAACGCCTTCTATGTCTGGAACGGTAATTCTTTTACGGCAACCAACCAGGCGTACAACGAAGCTTCCGGAGGTTATGACAGTCGTTACATTGCTCCGCAACAGTCGTTCGTAGTGCTGCGAAACGGAGCGGCAAATGTATCTACTTTGCGTTTTACACCTGCGATGTCCGTAGCAAACGTTGGCAGCAATCTGCGTAGTGCCAGTTCCGCCCGCTCACCTCGCCTGCAACTGAAAGTTTACCGCTACGGCGTGCTGCAAAGTGAAGCAGAAATCCGTTATCAACCCGGTGCTTCCAATGGATTTGAAGACGTTTCCGATGCCTGGACGCTGTTTGCCGAAGATGTCAAGAAAACAGCCGTCCTCTACACGCTGGTAGACAATGCTGCCGCTTCCATCAATACCCTCGGCAGCCTGAGCGAAGATATACCTTTAGGCATCCGTACCAGCGAACCCGGCGAACTGAAATTTGAAATTACCGGCGCCGAAAGCTTCGACGGGGATGTTTACCTGATAGATGTTGTTAAAGGTGGACAGGCCATCGAACTGGGAACTTCCACCGAATACGCTTTCAACAACACAACGGGCGATATTATTGACCGTTTCTATATCCGCATCCTGGGTACTGGTACAGGCATCAATGATGAAACCACCGCTCATGACATCCTGATTTATCAGGAAAACAGTGTTTTATATGTGAAAAGTGATTTGAATGATCCCTTGCTCGGCGTCTCGCTGTTCGACTCTCAAGGTCGGCTGCTCCTGCAGCATACGGCAGGGAGGCCGGGCATGGTATCGGAAACCTCCTGCGCCCTAACCATTCCCGGCGAAGAACGGATGGTTACAGTGAAAGTTGTTTCGGAGAAATCACAGTTAGTCAGGAAAATATTTATCAAGTAAATTGCTTGATGACTGTGCCGCATCTTTATGCGGGCATAGCCCCCCAGTTGCTCTGCTTCACTGGGGGGTTATTTATATTCAATCCTGCGGGGTTTTCTATAAGATTTATCGTTTTTGGAGCTTCTAACTATGGTAGAAAGCTTCAAAAAACTTGTTTGGGACTTTCTACCTATGGTAGAAAGCTTCAAAAAACTTGTTTGGGACTTTCTACCTATGGTAGAAAGCTTCAAAAAACTTGTTTGGGACTTTCGCCCCATGGGCGAAACCTTCAAAAAACTTATTTGAGGCTTTCGCCCTATGGGCGAAACCTTCAAAAAACTTATTTGAGGCTTTCGCCCTATGGGCGAAACCTCCAGAAAGCCTGTTTGAGACTTTCGCCCTATGGGCGAAACCTTCAAAAAACTTATTTGAGGCTTTCGCCCTATGGGCGAAACCTCCAGAAAGCCTGTTTGAGACTTTCGCCCTATGGGCGAAACCTCCAGAAAGCCTGTTTGATACTTTCGCCCCATGGGCGAAACCTTCAAAAAACCTGTTTGAGACTTTCGCCCTATGGGCGAAACCTTCAAAAAACCTGTTTGAGACTTTCGCCCCATGGGCGAAACCTCCAACAGACTAACAATTATTTCCCTTTCTGAAATTGGGAAGGCGTCTTTCCAAACTGTGTTTTAAAGCATTTGCTGAAATAAAAAGGATCATTAATCCCCACCTTATATGCTACTTCCGATACATTCAGCCGGGTAGTCGCCAACAGTTCAGCCGCTTTTTTCAGTCGAATGATGTGCAGATATTCATTGGGCGGATGTCCGGTAATTCCTTTCACTTTCTGGTAGAAAGTAGTACGTCCTATTCCTATTTTCTGCGCAAAAACATTGATGGAAAAATCCGGATCCTGAAAATTCTTCTCTATCAGCGCATCCAGTCTGCCGAGAAAATCCTTGTCTTTGTTGGTAAACGTGATCAGGTGATTGACTGTATCCGGTTCCTGTTGGAATTTCCGGTGCAGTTTTTCCCGCTGTTCAATCAGTTTAATGATACGAGTCTTCAGGTACTGGATGCTGAATGGCTTGGTGATGTATGAATCGGCGCCGGCTTGAATCCCTTCCAGGCGATGTTCTTCCGACGAATGGGCTGTCAGCAGAATAACAGGGATATGGCTGGTCAGGAAATCGTCTTTCAGCCTGCGGGTCATTTCGAAACCGTCCATACCCGGCATCATTACGTCGCAGATAATCAGGTTCGGTTGTTCCTGAATGGCTTTTTCCCGTCCTTCTATTCCGTTTTTGGCAGCAGAGACGGTGAAAGCGCTGTCTAACTGGTCAACAATAAACTCGCGTATATCATCTTCGTCGTCAATAACTAACAATTTGTAAGCCTTTAGATATTTATCTGTTTTCTCGGTGAGATCTGTTTTTTCAACATTGATCACAGCCGCCGTGTTTTTCGATAATACTTGCGATACCATAATTTCACTGGAGGTATAATTGGCTTCCGATAAAGGGACGGATACGCTAAAGCAAGCTCCTCCCAGCTCGGAGTCGGAGTATTCGGCTTTTCCCCGGTGAACGGCGGCCATTTCGGCCGTCAGATGCAGGCCGACGCCCATGCCTCCGGGCTTATCGTCCATTCGTGCAAAACGGACGAAAAGAAAATTGTGCTTATCACGAGGCACGCCCGGTCCGCTGTCCGATACGCTTAAAGTCATCCGGTCGTGCTGCTTTGAAAAATCGAGCCTCATCAGGATAATGCCATTATCGGGCGTATATTTTATCGCATTCGAGAGCAGATTATAAGCGATTTTGTCGAATTTGCTTTTATCCAGTAACATTTCCCATGCCGGAAAATTGGATTCGAATAGCAGGTCGATGTTCTTCGGCTCTGTCATTTCTTTGAACGTAAGATAAATATCATGAAAAAATCCAACAGCTTCTGTACGCTCGACTTTCAGTTCCAAACCTTTATTTTGCAGGCGGCGAAATTCCAATAACTGGTCGATCAGCCGGAGCAGGCGGGAAGAACCTTTGGCCATTTGATTGACAGACTTGGCCATAAGCGGAGGCAAGTTTTCAATGGCCGTTAAATTATCAATTGCTCCCCGAATAATCGTTAATGGCGTGCGAAATTCGTGCGAAATATTGGTAAAGAAACGGAGTTTATATTCCGTCAATTGCCGTTCTACTTCTACGGCCGTGTGCAGGCGGTTAATTTTCATCACAAGCTTTACGGTGATGAAGATAGCAATTGCTATCAGGATAAAATAGAGCATATATGCCCAGACCGATTTCCAGAAAGGCGGTCTGATTTCTATCTCCAGCACGGTTTCATCTTCCGTCCATACACCGAAACTGTTACTGCCTTTTACCTTAAAATAATAGGTTCCGGAGGGAACATTGCGGTATGCGGCGATATTATGTCGTGTTACCGGATTCCACTGTTTCTCATAACCTTCGAGCAGATAAGTATATTGGTTGAAGTCCGGCAGTTGGAAATTGAACATGGCAAACTCGATGTCGAACGAATTTTGATTGTATTTCAAACAGATGTTTTTGGAGAGCGTAATACTTTGCGTCAGGGGAAGATTCTCCTGTTGAGGCCTGGCGTCTATTCCATTTATTTTCAAACCGGTAATCACTACCGGCGGCGTGTAGGTATCGTTCTTTATTTCGGCCGGATCGAAAATGAAAATGCCCGAATAACTGCCAAACATCAATTCGCCCCGCCGGTTTTTCCAGCACGAACCTTCATTGAACAGTGCCGTTTGCTTGTTGTTTGAAAAGTTGAAATTTTCAAAACGTTCGGTTTGCGGATTGAACTTGGAAATACCGCTGCCACCTTCGGTGCTTACCCAGATATTTCCTTCGCTGTCTTCGGTGATGGTTTGAATCACTTCGTTCGACAGGCCGTTTTTCTCCGTATAATGCTTGAACCATGAATGTTCAATCGGCGTTTCCCGCATCAGAAGATTCAGTCCGCCACCGGAAACGCCCAGCCAGATTCTCCCCTGACTGTCTTCGTAAATGTATTTTATCTCGTTACCGCTGACCGAGCGATTATCATTGGCGTTGAAATGGAAATTGACGTACTTGTTGTTGTCGCGAATCAGTTCGTCGGGGTCGAACACATTGACACCTTCGTTGGTGCCTATCCAGATAAGTCCCGTACGATCCTGCCGGATGACGCGGATCATGTTCTGGTTAACGGTGTGCATATTGATTCGCTGGAACGTCATTTTCCTGCTCCCCAAGTCGGCATACAGCAGGCCGCCGCCAAAGGAAGCCGCCCATATCCGGTTTTTGCTGTCGCGCAGAATATCGAATACCGCATTATTGCTGGAATTATCCAGGTCTTTCTGTAAATCATACTGACGTACCGGAGCGTTGCCGGAAGGTGGAAACATCATCAGGCCGTTTCCTCTCGTGCCGAGCCAAATGTTGCCCAGCGTATCTTCCGTAAGCGCAAAAGGAAGTCCCCCGCTTATTTGATGCGATTTTATTTTGTTGAAAAACTGATCGTAAATATACAGATAGCCGTTGCGCGTTCCAATCCAGTAACGTCCCCTCGAATCTTCGTATATCACGCGGGCGGCGTTGCTCCTGTTGTTTTTTTCCGGCGAAGGATAAATGATTTTCAGCGGATAGTTATTTCGCGAGATTTTACTGATGCCGGCAAATTCGGTACCTACCCATATCTCGCCCGATTTATCTTCTGTAACGCACAGCAAATAATTGGTAGGCAAATCGCTGTTGTCGACCGTATAATGATGAATCTCCTGTGTACGTGTATCAATAGCAAACAATCCGTTTCCATAGGTAGTAATCCAGATAACATCCTGCGAATCATGGTAAACATCATAACGTTCGTCATCAATTACGGAAAGCACACTGGGCGGTATCAGGCTGATTTTTTCGAAATGATTATCCGGCATTTGCCGCCAGAGATTGCCGGAACGGTTATAGATCCATTTGTTTTCCCGGTTGTCCGTTAAAAAACCGGCATTAACTACCTCTTCTCCCTTAAAGAATGTTTTTGAAGGGACGAGCTTCCTGCTTTTCGAATCGAAAGCAAAAATCTCATTTCCGGAAGAAGCGATCATGATCAAGCCGTTATTCAGCAGCATGCTTGCATTCAGGGAAATGCTCTGCCCTCCCAGGATGGATACCGGCTGTTCAAATTTTTGCCGTTTCATGTCGAAAGGCAAAATGGAATGGGTATTGATAAAAAACAAATATCCGTCCGACTCCTGAACATGATTGTACGATTCGGGAAAAAAGCCGGTGAGGCTGTCGTTTTCCAGCCTGAATATGCCTCCTTTTCTGGCGCTTAACCAGATATGGTGTTGAGAATCTTCATGGACAAACGAAACGGGTTGATTGCCAATACCTGCTTCGTCGAAAAATTTCAGTTGTAATTTTCCTTCCTGATGCCGGATGCGATAACAGCCATCACTTGTTCCCCACATCCAGACATCGCCATCCGAAAAAATCCGGAAAGTCCGGAAACTGTATTGCTTGTTTTCAGGATCGTAGGTAATGAAACGTTCTGTTCGCGGATCATAACAGCTGAACGTATTCGACATGCTGCGAATCCAGATATAGCCATTCCTGTCTTCTACCATACCTCTAATTCGGCGGTCGGAAAACGACGCCTGATTACTTTCCGGGCGCATGACGGTAAATTCTCTTCCGTTATACCGGTTCAGGCCATTGATTGTACCAAACCAGATAAAACCTTTGCTATCCTGCATGATGCATCTGACTGTATTCTGCGACAGTCCATCTTTGTCACTGAGCCATTCAAAATGGAAACTCTCTGTTGCCCGAACCGTATCGGCCTGCAACAATTCATAAAAAACCAGTCCGAAAAACAGTATAATGCGGTAACGCTGTTTCATATATTTCATCATTATAGATAGACAAATTTAAGAACAAAGTTGATAATATACCGTTTTCATAGCCGAAATTTTGTATTTTTGAACAATATTCCATGTGAATGAATAATATTCCATTAATCTGTATGAAATTTTATTTTCTCTCATCGCATATTCTATTTTCTTTGTACTTTGAAATATTAAAATCATAATATATACACGAAGACATGAAAAAATATATCATTCTACTGATCTTGGGAGTATGTTTCCTGAAGCCTGTATTTGCACAGGAATTATCCGGTAAAGGCGATATTCTTAACGCTATGATTCTGGTAAACGACTGTTTCATGAAGAAATACGCCGATTACACCGCACCATCGCACGTAAGAGGAGTTACCCGTCCAAGCAATATCTGGACAAGAGGCGTTTATTATGAAGGCTTGATAGCCCTGTATCAGATTTATCCCCGGGAAGATTATTACCGGTATATGTACGACTGGGCGGAATGTCACCATTGGGGAATGCGCAGCGGGAGTATTACACGCAATGCCGACGATCAGTGCTGCGGGCAAACGTATATAGATCTTTATAATATGTCGCCCGACCCGGAGAAAATACGCAAAACAAAAGCCGCGATGGAGATGCTGCTAAATACGCCGCAAAACGACGACTGGTCGTGGATCGACGCCATACAGATGGCAATGCCCATTCTGGCAAAATTGGGCAAACTGACCGGCGACAACCGTTACTACGCGAAAATGTATCAAATGTATTCCTTTACCCGTAACCGTCACGGTGGGAAAGGACTTTACAATAGCCAGGAAGGTCTGTGGTGGCGCGACGCCGATTTTGTTCCTCCCTACCAGGAACCGAACGGACAGCATTGTTACTGGTCGCGGGGTAATGGCTGGGTATATGCCGCTCTGGTTCGGATACTGGACGTCATTCCTGCCGATGAACCGCACCGCGCCGCCTACATAGCCGATTTTCTGGCCATGTCCGAAGCCTTAAAAAATTGCCAGCGGGAAGATGGATTCTGGAATGTCAGTCTGCACGATCCAACACATTTCGGAGGAAAAGAAACCACCGGAACAGCTTTATTTGTTTACGGTATGGCTTGGGCTATCAATCATGGCCTCTTAGACCGGGAAACCTATTTGCCCGTCGTTACGAAAGCGTGGAAGGCGATGGCTACGGAAGCTGTACATCCGAATGGATTCCTCGGTTGGGTGCAGGGCACAGGAAAGGAACCTAAAGACGGTCAGCCGGTAACTTACGACCATGTTCCCGATTTTGAAGACTATGGCGTTGGCTGTTTTCTGCTGGGAGCAAGCGAAGTTTATAAGATCGAGCATCATGAGCAGTAGATTTATGGCCTCAAAAACATTTTTTTTGCACCAAAATATAACGATACTCACCGTCATTGCGAGCGTAGCGAAGCAATCCAGCATAGTGAATATCCTGGATTGCTTCGGGCTATTGCCGTTCGCAATGACGTTTTACGAATTATAAATCACAAATTATGAAGAAGACAGTTATTATATTCTCCCCTGTATTTTTCCTTGCTTCACTGTTCCTGCCCTGCAAAGCAGCACAAAGACAAATGGAACACTTAGGCAGAGGTTTAGTTGCCGTTCAAACAGCAGACGGCGTTTTTCTGAGTTGGCGCCTACTGGGAAATGATCCCGAAGAGGTCGTCTTCAACGTATATCGCAACGACTCTCTATTAAACGAACAACCGCTTGCCGGAGCAACGAATTACCTGGACAAAACAGGCTCCATCGACCACCGGTATTCCGTAAGGGCCATACTGAATGGTGCAGAAACCGGCGAATCCATCTCTGTTCAGCCCTGGACAAATCCATACAGAATCATTCAGTTAAACCGTCCGGAAAATCCGGTGAATCCGGCAGAAACCCGGTTCGATTATTTACCAAACGATTGCAGCGTCGGCGATTTAGATGGCGATGGCGAATATGAAATTGTCGTCAAATGGAACGCCCGTGCCCGCGACAACTCTCATAACGGCATGACCGATAATGTGCTTCTCGATGCTTACAAATTGGACGGCACACAACTCTGGCGTATCGATTTAGGCCGAAATATCCGCGCCGGCGCGCATTATACGCAGTTCATGGTCTATGACCTCGATGGCGATGGCATCGCAGAAATTGCCTGTAAAACCGCCCCCGGAACCATCGACGGACAGGGGAAAGCCGTTATCCTCGGAAACGATGACCCGCAAGCCGATTACCGGAACGAACAGGGACACATCCTGGACGGCCCGGAATATCTCACTGTTTTCAATGGAATGACCGGCGCTGAAATAACCACCATTCCCTACAACCCGCCGAGGGGAGAAGACCTGAAAGGAATCTGGGGCGACAGTAAAGGCAACCGTTCCGACCGTTATCTGGCTTGCATCGCCTATTTAGACGGACAGCATCCGTCGCTGGTCATGTGTCGCGGCTATTATACCCGTGCCGTACTGGTTGCTTACGATCTCGTAGATGGCCAACTGAAAGAACGGTGGATATACGATTCCGATTTGGAACTCAATCCCCGGCATACTGCTCGCGGACAGGGCAATCACAGTCTTGCCGTTGGCGATGTGGACGGCGACGGCTTCGACGAAATCATTTACGGCGCCGCCGCCATCGACCACGACGGCACCTTGCTCTACACTACCGGTCTGGGACATGGCGACGCCCATCACCTGTCGGATTTAGATCCCGACCGTCCTGGTCTGGAGTTTTTCGATGTTCACGAAACGAAACCCAATCCAGCAGGAGTGGAATTGCGCGATGCCGGAACCGGCGAATTGCTTTTCGGACGTCCTACGCGCATCGACGTCGGACGCGGATTAGCTGCCGATATTGACCCTCATCACCGAGGATTTGAATTTTGGAGTATTGCCAGCGACAGCGTATATAATATAAAAGGTGAAGTGATTTCCACCAAACGCCCTTCCATCAATTTCCGCATTTATTGGGATGGCGATTTGCAGGACGAACTGTTGGACGGAACACGAATCACGAAATGGAACGGCGATGGAACAGACCTCTTAGTGGACTTCCGTGATTTTGGTGCTGCCGCTATCAACGGAAGCAAATCGAATCCCAATCTGAGCGCCGATCTGTTCGGCGACTGGCGGGAAGAGGTGATTTTCTACAATCGTGAAGACCCCAGTCAACTGATGCTTTTCACGACAACGATCCCAACTGATTACCGTTTGGTAACACTGATGCACGACCCCGTTTACCGGCTGAGCGTGGCATGGCAGAATGTGGCTTATAATCAGCCGCCTCATCTGTCTTATTATATAGGTGAGCAATTAATAATGAACAGTAAATAATTTATCGTATGAAACGACGCATGATTTTTGTATTGCCGGCGATCATTGGATTGGCTTTAGCCGGTTTCACCGTACTGCAAGTGGAGAAAAACAAACCGCAAGTGATTTTTATTGGCGACTCTACCGTAAAAAACGGTTCCGGCGAGGGAAGCAACCGGCAATGGGGCTGGGGCGACCAGATTGCCTGCTACTTCGACACATCCGAGGTAACGGTTATCAATCGCGCTATCGGCGGACGAAGCAGTCGCACTTTTATCTGCGAAGGGCGCTGGGATAATCTTTTGCCAGACATCCAAGCCGGTGATTATATCCTGATTCAGTTCGGACACAACGACGGCAGCCCGATAAATGATACCTTGCGTGCACGCGGCACGATCAAAGGTATCGGCGAAGAAACGGAAGAAATAGACAACCTGATCACGAAGAAACACGAAATCGTACATACTTACGGCTGGTATCTCCGCAAATACATCTCGGACATCCGCGCCAAAGGTGCTACGCCGATTGTAGTATCTCCTGTACCCCGCGATAATTTCGATAACGGCAAAACCCGGCGCAATGCTACCAATTATGGCGCTTGGGCTAAACAGGTGGCGGAAGCCGAAAACGTTCCCTTTATCGACCTGAACGCTCTGGTTGCCGACGAATACGACAACATCATTGCCCGCTTCGGAGAAGCCGTCATCGACTCTATTTACTTCTATGGCGACCATACGCATACTTCGCTGACAGGCGCCAAACTGAATGCCCGTAAAGTAACAGAAGGGATTCAAGCCCTGAAAAACTGCTCACTGAAAGACTTTCTGCTGGACAGAACTTATACTTTCGATAAAGAGCCGCAAGATGGAATGTTGAAAACAGTAAACAATGCTTTATTCTTTGCGGTCGATCTGCCTGAAGGCGATTACGATGTAACGCTCGTGCTCGGTCATCCCGATAAAGACGCCGAAACAACGGTCAGGGGCGAAACGCGTCGCCTGTTCCTCGAAAAGATAAAAACAAAAAAAGGCAAATACAGCGAACATTCGTTTACGGTAAATATCCGCAACAAGCACATCAGCCGGACGAAAGATGTACGCATCAAACCACGCGAAACGCACAAACTGAACTGGGACGATCAACTGACGCTGGAATTTACCGGCATCAATCCGTCGGTACAAAGTATCCGCATCCGTCCGGCAGAAAAACCGCTCACAGTCTTTATCTGCGGAAATTCTACCGTAACAGACCAGGACAGCGAACCTTGGTGCGGCTGGGGACAAATGATTCCCCGCTTCTTCACGCAGGGCGTTGCCATCGCCAATTACGCCGAATCGGGCGAAACAGCCCACTCGTTTATTTCCGCAGGACGTCTGGAAAAACTGCTGACGCAAGCCAAAGCCGGCGATTATCTTTTCGTGGAATTTGGTCACAACGACCAAAAGCAAAAAGGGGAAGGCATCGGTCCTTGGCTGTCGTTCACCGCAAACCTGAAAATTTTCATTACCGAAGCGCGTAAGCGCGGAATGTATCCCGTACTGCTGACGCCCGTGCAACGCCGAACTTTCGACGCAGCCGGCAAAATCATCAATACCCACGAAGAATATCCCGATGCTATCCGCAAACTGGCTACCAACGAAAACGTTCCGCTCATCGACTTTCATCAGATGACAAAAATCATGTACGAAGCCTGGGGCGAAAAAACTTCTACCGGCGCTTTCGTGCATTATCCGGCCGGAACATTTCCGGGACAGAAAAATGACCTGAAAGACAACTCTCATTTCAATGCCTACGGCGGTTATGAAGTGGCGCGCTGCGTTGTCGAAGGCATCCGGCAAAACGGACTGACAGATATTGTACAGTGCTTACGTCCGGATATTCATTCGTTTAATCCGGCAAAACCCGATGATATAAAGAAATTTTCAATACCTTTGAGCCAGTCTACGGAAATAGAAAAACCGGACGGAAATTAAAAACAAATAAAAGGGTATGGGAACACATTATTTTTTAGCTTTTGATATTGGCGCTACCAGTGGACGGACGATGCTCGCCGTATTGCAGGAAGGGAACCTCGAACTCAAAGAATTGACACGTTTCGCCAATAACATCCTCCGCATCGGAAATAAGTATTACTGGAATATCTATTCCCTGTTCGAGGAATTGAAAAAAGGACTGCGTACCGCTTCGTTGCATGGAATCCCGATAGAATCTATTGGCATCGACACTTGGGGGGTAGATTTTGTCTATGTCGCCGACGACGGCACATTCGCCGGTTTGCCTCGCGCCTATCGCGACCCTTATACCAACGGTATTCCCGAAGCGTATTTTGCCGGCATCGTTTCTAAAAAGGAAGTCTATGACCGGACAGGGATTCAGATCATGAATTTCAACAGCCTCTTTCAGTTGTATGCCGCCAAAAAAGAAAACGCATCGGCTTTGCAAAACGCAAAAAGGCTGCTGTTTATGCCGGACGCCCTCTCTTATCTGTTTACCGGAAAACAAGTTTGCGAGTATACCATTGCCTCGACGTCGCAGTTGCTCAATCCCTATACCAAACAGTTTGAAACGGCATTTTTGGAAAAAGCCGGTATTTCCGGCAGTTTATTGTCGGAAATAATTTTGCCGGGAAATGTCATCGGAAACGTATCGGACAACATCCGGGAAGAATGTGCAGTTGGCGATATTCCGGTTATTGCCGTGGCTGGACACGACACCGCCTCGGCAGTGGCGGCTGTACCTGCCGAAAACGAGCGCTTCGCCTATTTGAGTTCCGGAACTTGGTCTTTGATGGGTATTGAAGTGAAAAATCCAATCATCAACGAACAGACATTCCAGTTAAATTTCACGAACGAGGGCGGTGTGAACGGAACTACCCGTTTTCTGAAAAACATCACCGGCATGTGGCTGCTGGAACAGTGCCGGAAAGAATGGGAATTGCAGGGAACAGCCTACAGCTATGCTGAAATCGTGCAGCTATCCGGAACAGTCGAAGGCTTTCAATTCCTGATTGACCCGGACGACGCCAGTTTTGCCAATCCATCCGGCATGACGAAAGCAATTGCCGACTATTGCAAGGCGACACATCAACAAACGCCGGAAACACATGCCGAATTTATCCGCTGTATTTTCGACAGTCTGGCATTGAAATACAAACAGGTATTGAGCAGTTTGCAAGACCTGTCGCCGTTTCCAATCGAAAAATTGCACATCATCGGCGGTGGTTCGCAGAACAAATTGCTGAATCAGTTTACGGCCAATGCGATCGGCATCCCCGTCGTCGCCGGGCCTTCCGAAGCGACAGCGATTGGCAATGCGCTCTTGCAGGCGAAAGGATTGGGATTTGTCGCTTCATTGCAGGAGATGCGCAACATTATCCGTCAATCGGTGGTACTGGAAACATTTGAGCCGAAGGATACTGCCGGCTGGGAAAAAGCATACAATAAATTTTTATCAATCAATATATGAACATTCAGAAAATCTGTTTATTAGCCGTTACCTGTTTACAGGCAACGGTTTTCATTTCGGCGCAAAAAATCGCATATAAAACCGCAGCAGAGACCGGCGCTATCTCGCAAATTTCATTGGAGAACGACTCCAGCCAAATGAATTGGACGCTTGCGCCCGACCATTCACAATACGAATGGACTGGCAAGGAATATGGCTGGGGATTGGGAAATTTTCAATTACGACTTACAAATGACGAATTACGGGATTATAAATGGGAAACGCCGGAACAGTCCAATGCAAACGGTACGCACGTTGTTTATCGCGCAGGCGACATTCAAATTTCCGTCAAACGCTATTACAAAAGAACCGATTTGATAGAAGAATATACTTTCAAAAATACGGGAAACAAAACGTTGGAACTGGTTGATATGGGGATAAATACACCGTTCAACGACAACTATCCCGACGCCAAAACCTGTATGCTTGCCCGCTGCAATGCGCACATTTGGGCAGGCGGCTTGTCGGCTTACGTCAATGCCATGAGGATGGGCGGGCAAGCGCCGCATTTGGGACTTGTACTGACGCAGGGCGCAATAAAATCCTACGAAATAGCGGAACGCGATATAAAAAAGCCGAACTTTCGTGGCGTGATTATGCTCAATCCCGAAAATATCACGCTGAAGCCAAAGGAAAGCTATACGCTTGCCTGGCGCATTTTTGCGCATACGGGCTGGGACGATTTTAATGCCAAACTGCTAAAATTCGGAGGTGTCATTGCAAAGGCAGATAAGTATGTTTATCAAAAAGGCGAAAAGGCGGTTTTGACATTTTTATCAAACACGAATTTGAAAAATCCAAAGCTGTTCCAAAACGGAAAGGAAATTCCATTTTCCACAAGTGTTGAAATACTGGAAGGAGAAAATCTTATCGAACTGGCTTATGGCAATGGAAAGAGAACGCAAATCGAAGCGTTGGGCGTTTCGAGCTACGAGCATTTAATCCGTAAGCGCGCCGAATTTATCCTCGCCAACCAGCAAATGAAAGATACTGCCGACGCCCGTTTTGGCGCATTTATGGTATATGATAACGAAACCGGCAACATTTTTCTCAACGACAGTCCAAGCGTTAGTCCTTCGGACAGAGACGAAGGCCGGGAGCGCGTCGGAATGGGTAATTTTCTGGCCTTGTACTACTTGCAGCATCCCGATGAAAATATCAAAAAATCGCTGGTTGAATATGCCGACTTTCTGCGAAATAAGTTGCAGGATTCCGACTGCAAAACCTACTCGCGGGTTGATAAAAAAAGCCGCAACCGCGCCTACAACTACCCCTGGGTGGCAAGTTTTTATCTTCGGATGTTTCAGGTTACGGGCGAAAAGCAGTATTTGCAGCACGCTTACGGCACATTGCGGGCGATGTACAGGCAGTTTAAGCACGGTTTTTATGCTATCAACATTCCCATAGAATTAAGCCAGAAGCTCCTGCGTGAAAACGCAATGACATCCCAGGCTGACACGCTACTCGCAGATTTCAAAACAATGGGCGATACTTTTGTGCAAAACGGCACAAACTATCCGCGCCATGAGGTCAACTACGAACAGAGCATCGTTGCGCCGTCGGTAATTGCGCTGCTGGAGCTTTATCGCGTCACAGGTGAAAAACGTTACCTCGAAAGCGCAGAAATGCAACTTCCCGTATTGGAAGCGTTTTCGGGACAGCAACCAAGCTATCATTTGAACGGTATTGCCATTCGCCATTGGGACGGCTACTGGTTTGGCAAGCGTGAATCGTGGGGCGATACCTTCCCGCACTACTGGTCAACGCTGGACGCCATTGCGTTTGATTTGTATGCAAAAGTTGCAGGGAAGAAAGAATATGAAGAAAGAGCGAAAAACAATCTTCGCAACAATCTGTGCCTTTTCACCGAAGACGGACGCGGCTCCTGCGCCTATATTTATCCGTACAAGGTTAACGGCAAACGCGCTCAATTTTACGACCCTTACGCCAACGACCAGGATTGGGCGCTGTACTTTTATCTGCAAATACTAAACGCAAAATGAACGATATGAACATCAACAAACCTGAAAACACCGTTAGGCGTTTAATGTGGATAACTCCGAACATGGAAAAAGGCGACAGGATAACGCTTGATTTTCCAATGGAAATTCGCACCGTTGCAGCCAATGAACTTGTAAAGGACGACGCCGGTAAGGTAGCTGTCGAACGTGGCCCGCTGGTGTATTGTTGGGAAAAACCGTTAAAGGACAATTCCGCTTTCCCTTCATTCCTGAACAAAAGCCAAGTGTTGAATTATAAAGGCTTGACGCTCATCCCGTACTACGCGTGGTCTAATCGGGGGGCAGCCGAAATGAAAGTATGGTTGGATAAATAGTTGTAAAAGTTTGAATAGGAAAATCTTAATCGTTAAAATCAGGATATATGGGTAAAAAAGAAACAATAAATGTTAGAGGTACGGAAGTGACGCTGTTTACGAAAGAAAAAGAAGATTATATTTCGTTGACTGATATTGCCAAATATCGCGATGGCGAAAATCCTTCGCAGATTGTCAGCCTTTGGCTTCGCACGTATAGCACAATAGAATATCTCGGACTATGGGAAACTTTGAACAACCCTGATTTTAAACCCCACATTTATGAGGGGTTTAAAAATGAATCTGCTAAACCTCACTTCTGGATGTCGCCTCAAAAATGGATTAACGAAACCAACGCTATCGGAATGATTTCAAAATCGGGACGCTATGGTGGTGGTACATTTGCCCATTCCGACATTGCCTTTAAATTTGCCGCATGGATTTCGGCAGAATTCGAACTCTATCTGATTACGGAATTTAAGCGCCTCAAACAGGACGAGCAACACCGCCTGTCGCTCGAATGGAACCTCCAGCGCACCCTCTCGAAAATCAACTACCGTATTCACACCGACGCGATTAAAGAACATATTATTCCGAACGCCGTTACCAAAGAACAAATTGCTTACACGTATGCCTCGGAAGCCGATTTGCTGAATGTTGCGCTGTTCGGCAAGATGGCAGCACAGTGGCGAACCGAAAATCCCGACAGCAAAGGCAATATTCGTGACTATGCCACGCTGGAACAGTTGGTTGTCCTGTCGAACATGGAAAGTATCAACGCCTTGCTGATACGACAGGAACTTCCGCAGGGCGAGCG
>JAISFI010000300.1 GCA_031263685.1 Dysgonamonadaceae bacterium
ATTTACAAAACAAAATTATAAGGACAAATAAAAACAAAAGTCATGAAAAGAAATTATAAAGTTTTCAGTAACATAGTGCTTGTGAATATGATAGTGATGCTGCATGTCCTGACGCCGGCTTCTGCCGGCGTGGGACTGTATGGTAAGCAACAGTCTACTACCTCATCCACACAAACGGATGAGACGAAACAAAATCTGTTATCGTCTTCCTTATCCGGTGGTAGCATCGGTTTATTTGATAACACCTCCCAGTCCACCTTGACGGCATCACCCGGCGGCATTGGTGACGGGCATGGGAATCACGTTCCGGTAGCGGATGGCGTGGGTATTCTGCTGCTGATGGCAGGAGGGTATCTGTTGAGGCGGAAGTCTTCAGAACGGTTCAGACAAAAAAGATGCAGAACGCATGATTAAATGACGTTCTCGTAAGGGCGGGTCTTGTACCCGCCCTTTTTGCGAAATACACCCGCCTCTACGAATAATTTTCAGTTTTCAGTTTTTATCTTTTAGTTTTAAATACTTATCTTTGCAAACGCTAAAAAACTACACAATAAAAAACAATAAAACATGGTAATAGATTATGATTTAGCAATTATCGGTGGTGGACCTGCGGGCTATCATGCCGCCGCAAAAGCAGCAAAGAAAGGTTTGAAAACCATTCTTTTTGAAAAAAATGCCGTTGGCGGCGTCTGTCTAAACGAAGGATGTATTCCGACAAAGACACTGTTATATTCGGCAAAAACATTGGAACAGGTAAAAAACGCATCCAAATACGGCATCCTCACGGAAGGCAACCCTACGTTCGATTTGGAGAAAATCATCGTCCGGAAAAACAGAGTTGTCCGGAAACTGACTGCCGGAATAAGCGCTCATCTTGCAGCACACGGCGTTACCGTACAACGGGGCGCTGCCTCCATCACAGGGACATCTGCCGACAAGATAAATATCGCCTGCAATGAAGAACCGTTTACGGCTTCCAACCTGCTCTTGTGTACCGGATCGGAAACCGTCATTCCTCCGATCAAAGGATTGAGCGAATGTGCATACTGGACATCCAAAGAAGCTTTGGAATCCAAAACATTACCGGCTTCGCTGGCCATCATTGGTGGTGGAGTAATTGGCTTGGAGTTTGCCTCTTTTTATAACAGTCTGGGAGTAAAAGTCCACGTTATAGAAATGCTGCCGGAGATATTGGGAGTTATGGACAAAGAAATCTCTGCTATGTTGCGGACGGAATACACGAAGAAAGGCATCCATTTCTACCTGAACGCCAAAGTCGTAGAAGCGACGGAGCAAGCGGTAATCATCGAAAAAGAAGGAATCCGGGAATCTGTCGAAGCCGAAAAAATATTAGTCAGCGTTGGGCGTCGGGCAAACATTACCGGATTGGGCTTGGAAACCCTAAACCTCGCATGTCATAGAAACGGCGTGAAAGTGAACGAATACATGCAAACAAGCCATCCGCGCGTATATGCAGCCGGCGACGTGACCGGTTTTTCCATGCTGGCACACACCGCTATCCGCGAAGGAGAAGTTGCTGTAGATCACTTGCTGGGCGGTAAAGACGCCATGTCCTATAGCGCCATTCCCGGCGTTGTATATACCCATCCCGAAGTAGCCGGCGTGGGACAAACGGAAGAAGACGCCATCGCCGCCGGCAAACCTTTTCGCGTCCTGAAACTGCCGATGCCTTATTCCGGACGTTTTGTGGCCGAAAATGAGTTGGGTAACGGACTCTGCAAAATCATCGTCGACGATGCCGAACGCATCACCGGATGTCACCTGACAGGAAATCCGGCGTCCGAACTGATTCTCATCGCCGGCATCGCTATTGCTAATGGGGAAACAGCAGTATCTTTTGCTAAACATGTGTATCCGCATCCTACGGTAGGTGAGATTATTAAGGAAACGCTGTTGCTAATCTGATACCGAACTCAGGTTATAAAGATTTGATTTTAACTCCGAAAAAAATGCTGCGGGGCAAAGCCGGGCCATACATGTAGCTGCTATCTCTGTTTTTTTCGCTGTCAAAATCGGATTGATATGCGTTAAATATATTTTTTACTCCTCCAAATATTTCCAGTCCTGTATTTAGCTTTTCCATTTTAAAAAGATAAGAAAGCTTGATGTTGTTATCAAAAAACGACCGGGTATCAACATAGCGGTCTTTCGGATTTTCAGGCGCTCCACCTGCGTGCATAATTAGCATAGAGCCTGTATATACACCACTTATGGAGGCATTAAATTTTTTGTTTGGAGAAAATGTCAACGTATAATATCCATATTGATTGGGAGTTTTAAGATATTTTTTTCTTGCTTCCAGGTTTTCCGAATTGGCTATTGGGTTGTCATATTTGCTTTGTTGCAGGGTAAATCCTGTTTCCAGTTGGATTTTTCCATCATAATTTCCTCTAAGCTCCAATGTAAGACCTTGAACGACGGATCCTGTCGAGTTGATTTTCTCAAAAATATCTCCGAAATTGTCGGATCCAACCTGTTCCAAGGCGAAAGCTTTGCTTAAGTGGGTATAGAAGCCTTCAAACGTAAATCCCCAGATATATTTCTGTGCGGCTTTATCATAATTGACCGAGGCGCTGTAGCTGTTTGAACGCTCGGCTTCCAGATCCTCTGCCAGCCTGATGCGGGAAACTCCTCCTCCGGCAAAAGCTATGTGCATATCGGTATCGAAAGCCTGTGGCGCACGGAAACCTGTTGACCAGGAAGCGCGGAATTGTGTGTTCTTCCCCCATTTATACAAAGCTGAAACGCGTGGGTTAATAATGATTTTATGTACCATGCTGTGCTTGTCGGCACGTGCGCCCAACAACAAGTTAAAGTTTTTGAACACATCCCAGTCGCTCTGCAAAAACAAGCCCATATTTTTTGTTGTTTGGTCGGTAATATAAGAATAAGCCGGAATCTCATCTAAAATGTCATCATACAAGTATTCTGCTCCGGCCGTCAGTACGTTTATTCCTGAAAGAAAATTTTCCAGCCTGTGATTTATCTGTACGCCTCCCTGCAAGCTTGTATTATTTGTAGTTCCGTAAGGAGGGTTTAGAAAATGATTTTTATACGCTTCGGTATCCGTTTCGTCCGGAACAATTCCGGTATAATGCTTGCGTTTTGTGTTTTGCGCAGAAACATACGTAATAAAAGCGCTTTTGTTGTCGTTAAAATCCAGTTTGTAGTCAAGCCCTCCGGTAAGCACATTGTGTAAGCGTTCTTCGGATTGTAAGGCAATATGAGCGGCTTTTTCGGTCATCTCACCGCCATAGCGGTATTCGTAAATACTATTCAGGTTGAACGCTATTTTTTGATTTTCGGATGGTTTCAAGAAAGATGTCAACCCAAACGTATTTGCTTTAATACGCGGAAATTCCGAAAAATTATCTCCGTTGGCATCATAATATCCGCGTTCGCGTCGATTGGCAAAAAACGCGATTCCGGCGTTTCTCTGTTTTGATACAATATTTGTATTTACACTTATTTGATTATCGTTCGTTTGTCCGGCTATTACAGCGTGATTTACAGAAGCCTCGTAAGAGTTGTTGAAAGGAATTTTTGTGATAATATTAACAGTGCCTCCAATAGCAGAAGATCCATATAAAGCTGAACCACCTCCTCGAACCACCTCAATGCGGTCGATCATGTTTGCGGGGATTTGATCCATGCCGTATAAACCCATGACCGAGCTGAATACAGGTCGGCTGTTTATCAATATCTGCGAGTAAGAACCTCCAAGCCCGTTCATCCGTAGCTGGGAGTAATTACATGTTTGGCAATCGGTTTCCACGCGCAGGCCGGTTGAAAAACAAAGCCCTTCAGATAGCGTGTTGGCCTGTATCCGTCCTAAAACACCTCCATCAATGACACCTACAATAACGGGCGAATCTGTTTTTCTCTTAGCCGTTTTTGTTCCCGTTACAACTACTTCGTCCAGCGACAATGAAGATTCTTCGATGTCAAAATTAAGTTCGATGGTTTTTCCTTTTAGCAGATATACCGTTTTTTTCTCTTTGTTGTAACCAATGGAATGAACTTCGATTTCAACTTTTCCTTCTGGCAGATTTGTGAGCATATAATGTCCGCTCTCGTCTGTAGAGGTTCCGATGTCTGTGCCGACAACCTTGACCGTCACAAAAGGAAGATGTTCCCCTTTCGACTTTACATCGCCAAAAATATTAGTATCGGTTTTTTCTTGCGCAAATGTGCTGAGAGACATCACGACTCCCATCAATAATAAATTAATACGTCTCATTTTCTTTTTTATTTGTTTGTTTCGGTTGTTTGATTTGACAGTTCAATGGTTTTGCTTGCAAATATAACAAATTAGGCTCACCTAACAACAATATTAGCTTGTAGTTTTTAATATATAGCCACAACTATCTCATCCGAAGTTTCCGGATTATCATCTGAAGTTTCCGGATTGCCATCCGAAGTTTCCGGATTGTAATCCGAAGTTTCCGGATTGTCATCCGAAGTTTCCGGATTGTCATCCGAAGTTTTCGGATTGTCATCCGAAGTTTCCGGATTGTCATCCGAAGTTTCCGGATTGTCATCCGAAGTTTCCGGATTGTCATCCGAAGTTTCCGGATCGTCATCCGAAGTTTTCGGATTGCCATCCGATTTGTTTTTTCGATTGCCTGTGCAATCTTTTTTTGGCTACAACCCTGCTTATATAAACAAGAAATTGTGTACCTTTGCTCTCGGGTTAAATGTACTTTTTTCATTTCAACTTTAAAAGTAAGAAATTTTTCCCAAATCTCATTTTGGGGCATGCCCCAGAATGAGATTCTTTTTTCTACCTAAAGTTGCATTTGTTGTTTGAAATTAGCAATTCTACAGCGCCACAAACGTCATCACACGCCTCTTTACCCGTATATAACCATGTTTCAGCAGTTTCGGTGGATGCAGGGGATTAAGCAGCAACTGCCGCCGCAGGCGATACGTCCGGTAATGCCGCATGATGCCCAGATAAGAATTGATAGATGATCCCAGACGCCGAACTTTCTACCGGTCGGGATGATCCTCTTTCAGTGCCGCGTTGGATGCGAAGATGAGCTGACTGAACTTCTTCTTCACTCGCCGACCGATATACGTCCGGTGCGGCAAAATGTAAGCGCCCAAAAAGCAACCCCCTTCCGGTAATGCTGCAAATAAATCTTATGCGGATGAAGCTCCAAATGACACTCCTGCCGCAGGTACCGGTCTATTTTTTGTTTTGTCTCCAGCAGGAAGGCTTTATCCTGATGTATCAGTACAAAATCGTCCACATAACGACCGTAGTACGTGATGCCCAACGTGTTCTTCACAAAACAGTCAAAATCATACATATAGACATTGCTGAAAAGCTGAGAAGTCAAATTTCCGATTGGCAAGCCACAATTCGGCGGCGTCTTAAACAGGCTTTTGGAATCGGACAAACCCTCCCAGTGCGAGAGTTTTCCGTTGATAATACACGATTTCGTCGGATCGTTCCACACCACTCTGTCGAGCATCTACCACAGCAGGAAAAGATCCGCCTGCCGGGGATTGAACAGTTGGAGCGGTTCCAGGATACGTTGCAGCTTCTTCCACAGCAACTGTTTGTCGATCGACATAAAATAGCCACGCACATCCAGCTTCAGGACA
>JAISFI010000346.1 GCA_031263685.1 Dysgonamonadaceae bacterium
GGCCTTCATCATCAATGTAATAACGGGCGACAGTGTGCAGGCAAATATCTCCCATACAATAACATCGGTAGCTGATATAGATACCTTTCGCAGCACAACTTCGGCACCTCATTCTTCCGGCCATTTACTGCACATCCTGGCCACTCGCGGTGCAACAGTCAGCAAAGCACTGATTTTGCAGGGAGCAACATATTCTACGAACTATTTACCGTCCGAAGACAGCTACAAGCTTTTCGTATCCGGCATGACGCTGGATCCGGAAACAGCACTGGATGTGCTGAAACCCGTTGAAGTTTATACCCGTTCAAGCGATGGTTATGCCCTGGATATTAATCTTATTGGCACCAGTGAGCAGGATATTACCGTTCCCCTGGGCATCCGCACCTCAGAAAAAGGCGAGATCGTCCTGAGCTTCTCCGGCATGGAAAGCTTCGGGGAGTCAACCGGCATCTACCTCTATGACACGCAACATCCTAAAAGACTTATAGACTTAAAGACTCAACCGGAGTATGCCTTCAACAAAACAGAAGACACACTGTATCTTGAAAACCGCCTTTCGCTGATTATTGGAAAGAACACATTAACGAGGCCGTTGGGACTCAGGGAAGTTTCCAACACATCCGCTACTCGAATAATCAGCCAGCCGCATGGAACGCTGCGCATCATATCGGAAACCGGCGACGCCTTAGGCGATATTCGGATTACGGACAGTTGGGGAAGACTGCTGCTGGATATACCGACAGTATCTTCTTCTATTTATGAATATCAAACACCGACGCCCGGAATTTATATCATACAGATTGGCACAGAGATGAAAAGAGTAGTAAGTATTCGGTAGAATGTACATAAAATTTCCTGGATTGCTTCAGGCTTCGCCTTCGCAATGACGATGCTTTCTGCACGTCATTGCGAGTCGCTTGCGGCGAAGCAATCCAGAGAAGCAATCCAGAGAATTTACAAAAACAAATTATAAAGACAAACAAAAAACAGAACGTCATGAAAAGAAATTATAAAGTTTTCAGTAGCATAGTGATTGTGAATATGATAGTGATGTTGCATGTCCTGACGCCGGCGTATGCCGGCGTGGGACTGTACGGAAAACAACAGTCCCCTACCCCATCTACACAAACCGGCGAGACGAAACAAAGTCTGTTATCGTCTTCCACATCAAGCGGTAGCATCGGGTTATTTGATAACACTACCCAATCCACCTTGACGGTAGCGCCCGGCAACGGTAACGGAAGCCATGTTCCGGTAGCGGATGGCGTGGGTATCCTGCTGCTGATGGCGGGAGGGTATCTTTTGAGACGGAAGTCTTGAAGGGTGATTATTTTGTCCGAACTGTGATTGGAATGATTTTAATGAATACTATGATTGCTTTTACGGGCAAAAGAAAATCATAGCCTTCATTATATTGAAGTCATTTAGACTCCTGTTTTTTGTAAATTTTCCTCAATAAAATAACAATAAAAGTTATGCAATAGAAACTCTCCCAAGTGGAAACGGCAGTATCGAATCTGTTTTCTTGTATGCTTGCTTTATACAAAACGTTCCCTTCTATTCTATAGTATTTAAATCACTTTTTTATGCATTATTTTATATTTAAATATAAGTCTAAATCACTTCAATCTTACTACATTTGTAGCCAGAAAATTATACACTATGAATCGAGTAATTTTTTTTCCCCCGTTGAGAGTGCTCCTCTTATTTCTACTTACACTCGCCGGTTTTGCACAAGGTCTGCAGGCAACCAGGCTCAAAGAAGTTCCCGTTGTTCCGTTCAATGACACCATTTTTTATATTTACACGAAATTAGGCCCTTACTCGCCGGAAGCAAGAGTGCTGAATATAGAAAAACGGATGCAGGAATTGGCCGATGAAGTAATGTTTTCTTCGGATTCTTTGACGATTGTTTCCGACGGCCATATCCTGGATATCGTATATAACGATGTTATTATCATGTCTGTAACAGATGCCGATACGGTATTCTTCCACCAATCCATGGATGATATTGCGGTGTATTACCGGCAGGCTATCGCCCAGTCTATCGACCGGCACAGAGAAGATACCGGCTGGATAAAGATACTGACAAAGATAGGTTTGATTGCCCTGATTATAGGGGTATTTTTCTTCGCTGTAAAATGTATCAACAGGCTTCTTCGGCTGATCAATAAAAAAATATCCGCCTTAAAAGGCACCCGTATCAAAGGAATCACTTTCAAATCGTATAACTTGCTGGATGAAGCAAAAGAGACCAACAGCATTCTTTTCGTCTTAAAGATTATCAAATACATTTGCCTTATCATCGTATTTTATTTTACCGTTACGCTGGTATTCAGTGTTTTCCCGGAAACGAGAGGCCTTGCCGGTCAACTCTTAAGCTACGTTACAACACCTCTTTCCAAAATCGCATGGAGTATTATCCATTATATCCCGAAAGCGGTCACGATCGTAATTATCGTATTCGTGTTCCGTTACCTGATAAGAGGGATCAAATATTTTGCGGGCGAAATAGAAAAGGGAAAATTAACCATCAATGGATTCTATCCGGATTGGGCGATGCCTACTTACAACATCGTTCGTACCCTGCTGTATGCATTTATGTTTATTCTGATTTTTCCGTATTTACCGCAATCCGAATCCAAAATATTTCAAGGGGTATCGGTGTTTATCGGGGTGATCTTCTCGCTGGGTTCGACTTCTTTAATTGGGAATTTAATTGCCGGACTGGTGCTTACCTATATGAGGCCTTTTAAGATCGGCGATAATATCAAAATTGGCGAAATACAGGGAACGGTCACGGAAAAGACACCGTTCGTTACCCGTATCCGCACACTCAAGAATGAGGAGGTGACGATTCCCAATTCCAACATCATGTCGGCCTATACGACCAATTACACTAATTCTTCCCAAAAGCATCAACTGATTTTATATAAAAGCATTACGCTGGGTTACGAAATTCCCTGGAGACAGGCGCACGAGTTGCTCCTCAAAGCTGCCGGACAAACTGCCCATGTACTGCAAGATCCCAAACCTTTTGTGTTGCAGAGAGGTATGGACGATTTTTATGTAGAGTACCAAATTAATATTTACGTTGTAGAGGATAAACAAATGATGGGTATTTATTCCGAACTGTACCAAAACATTCAAGACGTTTTCTATGAAGCGGGTATAGAACTCATGTCTCCACACTACTATGCCAGACGGGACGGGAGCGAAACAACCATTCCGAAAGCATATTTGAAAAAAGAATAGCCGTCTGTGCTGTATCTGAAAGTTGTATATAGAAAATAGAAATATATGGAAATATTGCTGTGTATCGTAATCGTTTTATTGGCCGTTAATCTTTGGCTCGCAATCGCTGCCCGAAAGAACAGAGGAGATAAGGAAGTGCTTGAAAATCAGTTCGGCCAGTTCAGTAAGGAGTTAAATCGGATAGAACAGGCTACCAAGTATGAGATTTCCGTCAACCGCGAAGAAATCAGCAGGTCTTTGCGTGAGAACCGGGAAGAAATCGGCAATCAACTGCGGCGGATGACGCAATCGAACGAGGAGAAAACGGAACGTTTAATCGGCAAGCAAGTCGAACTGACCGGCTCGATAGAACTCCGCTTCGACAAAATCCGTGAAACGGTAGAGGGAAAACTTCAAAAACTGCAGGAAGAAAATGCCGGAAAACTGGAGGAAATGCGGGTTATTGTCGATGAAAAACTGCAATCATCTGTCGAGAAGCGTTTCAACGAATCCTTTAAACTCATCAGCGAACGTTTAGATCAGGTACACAAAGGTTTGGGCGAAATGCAACATCTCGCCTCCGGCGTGGGCGACCTGAAAAAGGTATTGACGAACGTCAAAACTCGTGGTACCCTGGGTGAAATCCAGCTTGGCAATATTCTGGATCAAGTGCTCTCGCCCGAACAGTATGAAACGAACGCCGCCGTCAAGCCCAACACGCAGGAACGGGTAGAATATGCCGTCAAACTGCCATCGAAGAACATGGAAAATGCTTTCGTGCTTCTCCCGATCGACTCCAAATTTCCGGTAGAGGATTACCAGCGACTGACGGATGTTTTTGAAAACATCGACAATCTTTCGCAGACGGAAATCGACGCCACCTACCGTCAGTTTGAAAATGCGGTGAAGAAAAATGCCAAAGATATTCGCGATAAGTATATTAATCCGCCGGTAACGACCGATTTTGCCATCATGTTTGTTCCTACGGAAGGACTTTATGCAGAGATTTTGCGGCGAACGGCTTTGTTTGAAACCCTCCAGCGTGATTATAAAGTTGCGGTGGTTGGCCCTTCTAACCTGGTTGCTTTCCTCAACAGCCTGCAAATGGGATTCCGCACCCTCGCCATCGAAAAACGTTCCAGCGAAGTGTGGGAAATACTGGGCGCCGTAAAAACGGAGTTCGGTCATTTCGGCGATATGCTGGACAAGACGAAGAAAAAACTTCAGGAAGCTGCAAATGTCATCGACCGCGCCGGTATCCGTTCCCGTGCTATTGAACGAAGATTGCGTACGGTAGAGGGATTGCCGGTGAAGGAGGCCGTGATGGTATTGGGAGAGCATGAGGAGTTGGAGGAGGATGCTCTGGAGACTTGAATCTACGCTTACAACTGTTTTCGGCAAGATTACTTGCAGATTCAAATAAAATACCTACTTTTGGACTTCAATCTATTACAAATATGATAAATCAAGCATTAGTACACCCTAAAAGCATTGTCGTAATCGGCGGATCCAACAATACATCCAAACCGGGTGGCAGTTGTATCCGGAATCTTATTAAAGGAAAATATGAAGGAAAACTTTATGTTGTTAATCCGAAAGAACAGGAAGTACAAGGTCTCAAATGTTATCAAAATATTCAGGATATTCCCGTTACCGATTTGGCAATCATCGCCATTCCCGCCAAACTTTGTCTGGAAGCCATCACCATATTAGCCCAACAGAAAAAGGTAAAAGCCTTTATCATGTATACAGCCGGCTTCAAGGAAGAAACCAGAGAAGGAGAAATATTGGAGCAACAAATCGCCGAGGTAATCAACAATGCCGGCGCCAGTCTGATTGGCCCCAATTGTATCGGAATACTGAATCGGTATCATCACAGTCTGTTTACGTTGCCCATTCCTGATATTGATGCTCACGGGGTTGACATCATTTCCAGTTCGGGAGGAACAGCCCTTTTCATTATGGAATCGGCGATGCGCATGGGTTTGCGATTCAACTCCGTATGGTCGGTCGGCAACGCGGCACAGATCACCGTAGAAGAGGTGCTCGGATATATGGACAATCATTTCGAACCCGGAACAAGTTCGACGATCAAAATCCTCTACATTGAAGACATCAAACGTCCCGATAAACTGCTTCATCACAGCCGGTCGCTTATAAAAAAAGGTTGCCGGATTGCTGCCATCAAAGCCGGTAGTTCCGAGTCGGGAAGTCGTGCTACATCTTCTCATACCGGCGCAATAGCCAATCCCGATTTGGCGGTAGAAGCTTTATTCCGTAAAGCCGGAATTGTGCGCTGCTTCAGTCGGGAAGAACTGGCAACCGTAGCTGCCGTATTTACGCTGAAAGAGTTAAAGGGAAATAACATCGCCATCGTTACACACGCCGGCGGACCGGCCGTCATTCTAACCGATGCTTTATCAAAAGGCGGATTGAATATTCCGGACTTGTCGGGACATCCTGATGCGGAAACACTAAAAAAGCACTTACTTCCGGGGGCATCCATCCATAATCCTATCGACATATTGGGAACGGGAGGTCCGGAGCATCTTGAAATCGCGATTGATTACTGTGAGCAAAAGTTTGAAAATATCGATGGAATTGCCGTTATTTTCGGAAGTCCGGGCTTGACAGAAGTGTACGATTCTTATGAAGTATTGCACCAAAAAATGCTTTCCTGTCAAAAACCGATTTTTCCTATCTTGCCTTCCGTTACTACCGCTTGCGATGAAATGGACTTTTTTATCAAAAAGGGGCACGTTAATTTCAGCGATGAAGCAGGCTTGGCAAATGCACTCACCAAAGTAATCAAAACGCCGTTTCCATCCGGAGACAGCATCAATCTATGGGGTATTGATGTGCTCAAAATGAGAAAATCTATTGATGAGATCGATATAAATGGATACATTGCTCCCATTCAGGTGCAAGGTTTACTCAATGCAGCAGGAATAACGACCGTAACGGAAACAGTCTCAGGTAATTGGGAAGATATTGCAGGATTCGCGCAAAAAGAAGGTTATCCGTTAGTTGCCAAATGTGTAGGGCCGATACATAAATCTGATGTTGGAGGCGTTATCTTGAATATCCGGTCGGAAAAACACCTCCGAATAGAGTTTGACCGGCTGATGTCTTTGGAGGGATCCAAAGCAGTTCTGATACAACCGATGTTGAGTGGTACGGAGCTTTTCATTGGCGCCAAATATGAAGAAACATTCGGTCATATTGTCCTCTGCGGTTTAGGAGGCATCTTTGTGGAAGTTCTCAAAGATATTGCGTCCGGATTGTCGCCGATAGAAAAAGAAGAAGCACTTTCCATGATTCGTTCGCTGAAAGGCTATAAAATCATCCAAGGAGTGCGCGGTCAACTGGGTATTGACGAAGACCAGTTTGCAGACATCATTGTCCGCCTGTCGGCTTTGCTCCGCTTCGCGCCGGAAATAAAGGAAATGGACATCAATCCTTTGTTGGCGACCAGCAATGGGATTATCGCGGTAGATGCCAGGATACGGGTTGAAAAATAATGGTTTCTTGCCTGAATTTTACCCTGTCCAACCTTCTCTGTCTAAATTTCTGTAACTGATAGCTTCCGCCAAATGATGGGGTAATACCCGTTCCGATTCATCTAAATCGGCAATTGTACGCGCTACCCGCAAAATACGGTCATAAGCCCGGGCGGAAAGATGCAAGCGATCCATTGCATTTTTCAATAATGCCAGTCCCGTAGCATCCGGCTGCGCATACTTGTAAAGTAATTTGGTATACATCTGTGCATTACAATAGATGTCCTTTTCGTTGGCAAATCTTTGTGCTTGAATTGTCCGGGCGCGCAACACCCGTTCTCGAATTACAGCGCTCGATTCGGATGGCCGAACATCGGAAATCTTTTCAAACGGTACCGGAACAATCTCTACCTGAATATCAATACGGTCTAATAACGGGCCGGAAATCTTGTTCAAATATTTCTGCACCTGCGTCGCCGTACAGACACATTCCCTGTCCGGATGATTGTGATAACCGCATGGACATGGATTCATGGACGCGACCAGCATAAATCCCGCAGGATACTGAACACTGAATTTTGCACGGGAAATAACAATATGCCTGTCTTCCAGCGGTTGCCGCATGACTTCCAGCACGGCGCGTGAAAACTCCGCGATTTCATCGAGAAAAAGCACGCCATTATGCGCTAAACTGATTTCGCCGGGTTGCGGAGATGAGCCGCCGCCAACCATCGCCGCCGTCGAAATAGAATGATGCGGACTTCTGAACGGACGGGAAGCGATTAACGAAGTATGATTCGCTATTTTCCCTGCAACGGAATGGATCTTTGTCGTTTCCAAACTTTCTTTCAAACTTAAAGGCGGCAAAATAGAAGGTATCCTCTTGGCTAACATGCTTTTCCCAGCGCCCGGAGGACCAACAAGAATCAGGTTATGCCCACCGCTACAGGCAACTTCTATTGCTCTTTTAACATTCTCCTGTCCTTTGACATCCGAGAAGTCGAACTCAAAAATAGATTGATTCCGGTAAAACTCATCCTGAATATTTACCATCGTTGGCTGTAAATGCTTTTTACGGTTGAGAAATTCGATGACTTCGCCGATATTTGCGGCGCCATAGACCTCCAATCCATCCACAACTGCCGCTTCCCGCGCATTTGCCTTTGGAATGATTAAGCCTTTGAAACCCGCTTCCTGCGCTTTGATTGCGATCGGCAAGACACCTCTCATCGGTTGCAGTGTGCCGTCCAGCGACAACTCTCCCATGATCATATATTGGCCGATTTCATCGGTAGTTATCGCCTCTGCAGCACCTAAAATCCCTATTGCCAGCGGCAAATCATAGGCCGCACCTTCTTTTTTGATGTCTGCCGGCGCCATATTCACCAGGATATGCCCCGCCGGAAACTTGTAATGATTCACTTTCAAGGCACTCCGAATACGGTCGTGCGCTTCACGAACACTCACATCAGGCATTCCAACCAAATAGAATCCCACCCCTTTGGAACAGTTGACTTCGACAGTAATGATTGTTGCATTAATTCCCTGCAAAGCAGCAGCATACGTTTTCTGTAGCATAAAAAAGCATAGTTAAGTGATTTAATTATTAAATGGAGTATATGATTATATCATTTTGAGCATCATTTTGTTTGGAGCATAAATATGTCTTCTAATTTTTTCATTAATTCATCTTCATACAAATTCTTATAAATAATTACGCCCGATTTATCTATCAAAAAATTCGATGGAATGGTCGAAATATTGTATAACTCCAGCATCTGAGCGCCCCAACCGTGAGTATCTATCGCTTGGCGCCAGGCAATGTTGTCTTCTTTGGCGGCATCCTGCCAATCTTTCCTGTTTTCATCGAAAGAGATGGTAAGCATTTTTAATCCTTTTTTCCGGTATGTTTCATATACTTTGACCAATTCTTTGTTGTCTTTTCTGCAAACATCACACCAGGATGCAGCGAACGTCAGCAGCAAATACTCATCTTTATAGTCGGACAACTGGGCGGTATCGCCTTTTACATCTATAATCTCAAATTCCGGCGCGAACGAGCCGACAAAAGTCCGTATAATTCTTTGCGCCAAATCGCTTAATTGCCGGTATATTTCACTTTCTGTGACGGGAGGTTGCAGTAGCGACAAGTATTCGTCCAGCTTTTCCACATCTTCCACATCCACCAGATAATCTCTCAACAGGACAATACTTGCCAATTCACCGGGATTATTTCGCACGAAAACATCTGCTTTTTCCCGCAACTGATGATTGATGTTGGATATTTTGGCAACAATATCGGATTCACTAAAATTTCCGTCCAGATTCTCCTCCAACACTTCCTGCTGCATGTAATATAAATCTCTCTTTTCCCGAAGCAACGATGCATTTGCGCGTTTAAATTCCGACAGTTTCTCATTAACGGCACTCCCACTAATCTCAATTAAATCGGGATATTTTATATCTCCGGAAATAATCAGATGGTCTTTACTGTTTACCCAAATATCCAGCCAAACACCAAAATCCGGTGCAAACATAGACAGATAGGTAAGAGAATCGGCAATGCCGTTGATTACAAACTGATTATTTTCGCAGATAACAGTATCTGTCTTTCGCTCACCGATGTTGGTTATAAAAACAAGAGAATCGGAAAGATGCTGAAACTTACTTGTGATCAAGTAAGCGCCTTTTTGTTCACAGGAAAAAAGGGCGACAGAAGATACCAATAATATATACAATAACTTTTTTACCATCTTTAAGTAATCTCCAACTTTAAATAATCAAAGGACAAATGTATGTAAATTTTTGTAATAGTCAGCAAGTAATCTACAAAAAAAGAGCGAAAATTTATTTTCGCCCTTTTCATTGTCCGATGTTATTCGGAAAGAAACCTTTTATATAAACAAAAAGAATTTCACTTTAAAGTTGCGGACCGGAAGGTATCAATGCTTTACCAGCCGCTGTATCAGTATATTGTTCAAAGTTTTTGATATACTTGGCAGCAAGAGATTTAGCTTTTTCTTCCCATTCCGAAACGTTGGCATAAGTGTCGCGCGGGTCAAGAATCCCTTCGGATACATTATTCAATTTTTTGGGAGCATACAGGTTCAGGATAGGAACATGTACTTTTTCCGCTTTTTCGATAGATCCGTCGATGATGGCGTCGATGATGGCGCGGGTATCTTTGATGGAAATACGTTTGCCGGTACCGTTCCAACCGGTATTTACCAGGTAAGCGGTAGCTTTGTGCTCTTTCATCTTTTTAGCCAACACGCTTGCATACTGTGTAGGATGCAATGTCAGGAAAGCTTCGCCGAAAGCGGGCGAGAAAGAAGGAAGCGGCTCGGTAATACCACGTTCCGTTCCGGCCAGTTTGGATGTATAACCGCAAAGGAAATGATATTGTGCCGAATTTTCATCCAAAATAGAAACCGGAGGCAATACGCCAAATGCGTCGGCGCTCAGGTAGATGATTTTCTTTGCATGTCCGGCACGCGAAGGAAGAACGATTTTGCTGATGTGGTAAATCGGATAAGAAACACGGGTATTTTCCGTTTTAGAAGCTTCTTTGGAAAAATCGGGAGTTCCGTCGGCTTTTACGGTTACATTTTCCAGTAAAGCGTCGCGGCGAATAGCTCTCCAAATGTCCGGTTCGTTTTCTTTGCTGAGGTCGATTACCTTAGCGTAGCAACCACCTTCATAGTTGAATACGCCGTTATCATCCCAACCATGTTCGTCGTCACCAATAAGGAAACGTTTCGGATCGGCCGAAAGGGTAGTTTTACCGGTTCCGGACAAACCGAAGAATACAGCTACATCGCCGTCTTTGCCAACGTTGGCCGAGCAGTGCATCGAAGCGATTCCTCTCAGCGGCAAATAGTAGTTCTGCATGGAGAACATACCTTTTTTCATTTCGCCTCCATACCAGGTACCACCAATGATTTGTTCTTTTTCGGTTAAGTTAAACAGAACATACACTTCGGAGTTCAAACCTTGTTCTTTCCATTTCGGGTTCGTTGTTTTAGAACCGTTGAATACTACGAAATCGGGTTCTCCATAGTTGTTCAATTCATAATGAGAAGGACGGATAAACATGTTTGTTACAAAATGTGCCTGCCAGGCAACTTCAACGATAAAGCGCACTTTCATGCGGGTATCTTCGTTTGTTCCGCAGAAAGTATCAACCACGTATAGTTTTTCTGCCGTATTAAGTTGCTTAATTGTCAATGCTTTAAGATCTTTCCATACTTCCGGGGTAGTCGGTTTGTTAATAGTGCCATCCCACCAGATTGTGTTTTCCGTTACTGCATCTTTAACGATGTAACGGTCTTTGGGTGAACGACCGGTAAATTTTCCCGTGTCAACGGATACTGCACCGGTAGTAGTTAATACACCTTTTTCGAAGCCTTCGTTTTTCAGATTCATTTCTGCCTGAAAAAGCTCTTCGTAAGTAGGGTTATGAACAACTTTGATGTTGCTGTTGATTCCATACTTGCTCAAATCTAAATTTGCCATTTTCTAATGAAAGTTTAATTGATTTATATTATTATTTAATTTCGCCTATCTTATGCGCCTGTCTTTATGAGGTATGCCTTTAGCGGAGATACTCTTTTGATATTATAAAACCGGCGCAAAACCGGCACAAAATTACAACTAAAAATCCGAAATAAAAATCCTAATAGAGAAAAATTTCTCTAATTAATTATAATGACAGCGAGCATCGTTTTTAATTCCTCATTTTTTCCTATTTTTGCAAAAGAATCTCAACGAAATGATTACAATTTATGTTCATTGTATAAACAAGCGTATTGAATATATTTTTCAACACGTCTTCCATAACATGTTGGGCACGGATTATGTGTTGACCGACGATGTTGATGCATATTCTCAAGCGCCGGGACACTGCATCAACTATTCTTCAACAAATTTGAACAAAGGGATTTGGATATATCCTCACCCGCTTCTTTCTAAAACAGGGATTTCCCGGCAGACGATACAGATAGGACGATGGGAGGAATTGCCTTGCTTTTTTTTACAATCGCAGGGAGATATTCCTTTTGATTTGTTTGCCGCCGCTTTTTACCAGCTGACACGTTACGAGGAATATGGATGCACAGAACTTGATAAATTTGGCCGTTTCATCGGGGAAAACAGTCTTGCGTACAAGGAAAATTTCCTGCAAATACCGTTGGTAGACCGTTGGGTTTTCCGCCTCAAAGATCTATTGCTTGCCGATGGAGATGCCGGCGATTTCAATCCGCGAGTTTTTCGCCTGATTTCTACTTTTGACATTGACTTTCCGTTTCGTTACCGGAATAAGGGACTTATCAAAAACCTGATGAGCGGAGTTTCAGACCTGTTGCACAAAAACTTGTCCGGCATCAAGGAAATGTTGCTGACACAGTTGCATTTACAGGCAGATCCCTGTATGAAAGCCCTGGCCAATATTGATGCGCTGTACAAACGGCATGATAAGGATTATTTCCTTTTCATCCATGTTGGACAATACGGAAAATATGACAGAAGAACGATTTATCCCCTCCGGAGATACTATCGTTACCTGCGTTCCCTGTACAATGTGCGATTCGGGCTACATCCTTCTTTTCATGCCTCTTTCGATGCAGTACTTATCCGGCAGGAAAAACAAAAGCTGGAAAAAATACTGGGATTCAGTATTGCCAGAAACCGTCAACATTTTCTTCGGATGAAGATGCCTCATACTTATAAAAGTTTGAATACGCTCGACTTCATCGAAGATTTTACGCTCATTTATGCTTCCCTTCCGGGATTTCGGGCAAGTACGGCGATTCCTTTTCATTTTTTTGATCTGCAGGCTAACGAACAAACCTCCTTGTTGATCAGGCCGACCATTATCATGGACACTACGTTTACTTCATATCTTCAATTACAACCGGATGAAGCGCTGGAAAATATCAAAACATTGATGCAGGAATGTATGCTGTCCGGAGGCGATTTCACGATGCTTTGGCATCCTTCCACTTGGACGGGTTTGAGAGGCGATGCGTGGTATCGGATTTTTACGGAGTGCTTTTTATATGGCATTTCTAATCAATGAATGATGAAAAAATTCCTGTTATACTTTGCGTAGTATAATAGTATAAAAGCATGTGTGTGTTAGCCAGCTTTTCCCCGCGGGTCACTGACCCGCGGTTATGGAAATCAAGCTCTTCAGGTTGCCGGCCGTTGCAACAAAATCGTTCTTAATTCTTAATTCTTGAAGTCAAATATCCTCCCGCCATCAGCAGTAGGATGACAATGCCATCCGCTACTGGAACGTGGCTTCCGTGACCGCCACCACTGGGCGCAGCCGTCAAGGTGGATTGGGAGGAGGTATCAAATAATCCGATGCTACTGCCTGATGAGGAGGATAACAGGTTTTGTTTCGTCTCGTTTGTCTGTGTGGATGAGGTAGAGGGTTGTTGTCTGCCATACAGTCCCACGCCGGCAGAGGCCGGCGTCAGGACATGCAACATCACTATTATATTCACAACCACTATTTTGCTGAAAACTTTATAATTTCTTTTCATGATTTTTTGTTTTTGTTTATTTATTTTTTTTTCTATAAATCTGGATTGCTTCGCCGCAAGCGGCTCGCAATGACGTGCAGAAAGCATCGTCATTGCGAAGGCGAAGCCTGAAGCAATCCAGAAATTTCATGTGCATTTTATCGAATACTTACCACTTTTTTTACCTCTGCACCAACCCGTACGATATAAATTCCGGGTGTTGGCGTTTGATATTCATAAATTGAAGAAGATAGCGCCGGTATATCTAATAGCGTTCTGCCCCAACTGTCCGTAATTAGAATATCGCTTAACGCTTTACCATTTTCCGATACGATGCGAAGCGTTCGATGCGGCTGGCTAAGTATTCGGATAGCAGATGCATCGGAAACTTCCCCGAGTCCCAGCGGCCTCGTTGATGTACCAATAATCAATGAAAGGCGGTTTTCAAGATACAACTCATTTTCTGTTTTCTCGAAGGTATACTCCGGTTGAGTCTTTAAGTCTATAAGTCTTTGAGGATGCTGCGTGTCATAGAGGTAAATGCCGGTTGACTCACCGAAACTTTCCATGCCGGAGAAGTTCAGGATTATCTCGCCCTTGTCAGAAGTGCGGATACACAGTGGTACGGTAATATCCTGCTCACTTACTCCAATAAGATTGATATCCAACGCATACCCATCACTCGAACGGGTATAGACCTGAACAGGTTTCAACACATCCAATACAGTTTCCGGATCCAGCGACATGCTTGATACAAAAAGTTTGTAACTGTCTTCGGATGGCAAAT
>JAISFI010000368.1 GCA_031263685.1 Dysgonamonadaceae bacterium
CATGTATATAGATAAAGATATTTTTGAAGCGTGGATGGAACGAATCATGAATCGCTTCGACAAACAGGATAAACAATTAGATAAAATGAGTAAACACAGAAACATGTTGGACGGAGAACTTCTGCTCGACAATCAGGACTTATGTATGCTGCTTAATGTCAGCAAGCGGACTTTGCAACGGTATCGTGCTACGGGAGAATTGCCCTTTCAGACACTTTACCACAAGACTTATTACAAGGAAAGTGATGTTCACACGTTCATCAGAGAGAACTTTAATAAGAAAAGAGGTAATAACAATAAAAACCCGTGAGGGCTGTTTCAATTCGATAATTTTCATAATCATTTTGATTTTTATGTTTGAACAAAAAATCCGTACCGTCGTGATGACAGGAACGGGTTTTACTTATTGAGAGTGTAATTACAATGAGTTACAGATATTTATTTGTATTTTTGCACCCATAATTTAAGATAGTATGCAATTAGATAAACGACAGCAATTTTCCGAAATCGTATTGATGATTCGGGAATCCCACTATAATGCGGCAAAAGCCATAAATACAGAGTTAATAAACCTGTATTGGAACGTTGGGCAATATATCAGCAAGCAGTTGGCATCTGCTACATGGGGCGATAAAACAGTGGAAGAACTTGCTGCATTCATACAAAAAGAATATCCTGATGTGAAAGGTTTTAATCGCAGAGGGCTTTACCGGATGAAGCAATTCTATGAAACATATACCTCTATGTCATTTGTGTCATCGTCAATGACACAAATACAAAATGCTAATAAGAAGCCGGATAAAATTGTGTCATCAGCAATGACACAATTTGCTTTTCAGGATGTAAGAGATACTATTTTGGCTAAAGTCAGTTGGACACACCACTTGGCTTTGATGTCAAGAATAAAAACGGATGAAGAAAGAGAGTTTTATCTTCAATTATCTATAAAGGAAAAATATACCGTCAAAGAATTAGAAAGGCAGATAAACAGCGGCACGTTTGAGCGGGTAATGATCGGTAATGCTAAACTTTCTCCGATAATAAGAGAGATTCATCCCGATATAACAAATAACTTCAAAGATAGCTATGTACTCGAATTTCTCGGCTTGCCTGAACCTCATGATGAGAGCGATTTGCAGAAAGGCTTAATTGCCAAAATGAGAAATTTCATCCTTGAACTTGGCAAAGATTTTCTTTTTGTCGGAGAAGAATACAGGGTACAGGTTGGAAACAGTGATTTTTATATAGATTTGTTGTTTTTCCATAGAGGTTTACAATGCCTGATCGCTTTTGAACTCAAAGCAGACAAATTCAAACCGGAACACTTAGGACAACTGAATTTCTATTTGGAAGCATTAGACCGTGATGTAAAGAAACCTAACGAAAATCCAAGTATTGGGGTTCTCTTATGTAAGGACAAAGATACCGAAGTGGTAGAATACGCATTAAGCAGGTACTTATCTCCGACAATGGTATCGGAATATCAAACCCAGTTACCTGATAAGAAAATCCTTCAGCGAAAATTACACGAATTATTTGATAAATAACAAACAAAAGCGGCTAATCTAAAATTAACCGCTTTTGTTTTAGAGTTTTATTCCCTTTGAAGCAGTATCTCTCTTCTCCACCTTCGGCGGATTACCACCCACAGACGCAATTACAAGCCTGTCGCCCATAATTTCTTTAACTCCCTGTATCGTATTCGGCATTGGAACATCCTGAACAGTTGATGTTACGGATTTTTCCTGTGGCTGGCTTTGATTGTTCACGGAAACATGGTTATCCGCGACATTCTCTGCCTGCCCTTCGCTTTCTTCGATTGGTTTAAGCGACAGTTGGATTTCACGGTCTAATTTTATCAGGTCGTCTTTCAGGATTTTCAGTTCCGGTTCTTTCCGCCAAGTACTTTCAACCACTTCTTTAAGTGTGGGAATATCCTTTTCCAACTTCTGATTATCGGTTTGGTATTTCTCCAACAGCTTCGGCATGGTATCAAGTGCGTTCAGGAAATTCTGTGCAGCCGTCTTCGGGTCAGAAGCCATTACACCGTGATTGTAGTTGTAGAGAATATCGCCCTCTCCCTTGACAAAGAAACGGTTTTGTATCACATCGAAGCCGTCTTTTGCGGTGGTTTCGGATTTGACCATTAAGTCAAAACCATATAGAGAACCGATCTTTTCATGCAGTCCGTAGGTACGGGCTTTGTCGGAAATTTCATTCAGTTTTGCTCCGACTTCTTTCGGATTGCTTCCCTGTAGTCCGTCCAACTGAACGGGATTGAGCCGGGTTACGCCGTCAGGCTGAAACTTGATACGGGAATTAAATGCTTCCATATCTTTGGAAATACGGTTGATAAATCCGTTGTTCTTCTCCACATCCGACATAATGTTCTCCAATTTGTACCGTGAGGAAGATTTACCACGCATAAACGCCTGCCGTTCCGATTCGAGGGAAGCAATCTTCTTTTCCAAACGTGCCTTTTCCAATAATTCGGTATTGCCGGAAAGAATGGCCACGTACTCGGAAAAGTTCATGCCGCCCTTTTCATCCATACTGCCCTCGTCGATGGTACGGCTGCCCAATGAATTATTTTTCAACTGGCGGATAAAAAGCTGCTTGTTATGTAGCAATCCGAATTTATAGGCATCCAATGATTTTTCAACGGCATAAATAAGTACATCTACCTTGTTATCAGCATATAATTTGGCTATATCATTGCCTTTGCGAATGCCCCGACCGTCCCGCTGTTCCAAGTCTGACGGTCGCCAGGGCGCATCTAAATGATGAATGGCAACGCACCGTTTTTGTGCGTTTACGCCTGTTCCCAACATTTCGGTAGAACCGAACAGCACACGGATTTTGCCCTCGTTCATATCCTTAATCATGGTTTTACGGGCCTTATCTGTTTTGGCTTCCTGAATAAAGCGTATTTCGTGTGCGGGGATTCCGTAGTCATCCACCAGTTTACGTTTTATCTCGGAACAGGGATTCCATTCGCCGGGCTTGTACGTTCCCAAATCGGAAAAGACGAATTGGGTAGCCTTATGGCTGTCAAACTTCTTGTAGCAGTCCGATACCATTTTAGCCACATGGGAAGCCTTGTTATCCACATGGTCGCCGTATTTGACCGGATCAATCAGGCGCATATCGAGCGACATTTTACGGGCATAGTCGGTCGCTATCAGCATTTTTGCCTTTTCCTCGCTTTCTGACAATGGCGCACGTCCCAATACTTCGCCCTTGCCTGTTTTGGCGAACTCTACCAACTTTTGTATGAACTCCTGCTGGTCGGGCGTAGGCGGAATATTATGCAGGATTTCGTTCTTTACAGGTCGGTCTATTCCTATATCCTCCGCAGAACGATAGTCGGTTATTTCGGCATAAAATGCCGCCAATTCGGGCACTTTGATGAAATACCGGAAGCGTTCTTTCTGTACAATCTCGTTGGTTACCGAAAATTCATAATCTATTGATTTTTTTGCGAAAATAGCTGCCCATGCGTCAAAGGTAGTAATACCCTGCCGTTCCAGTTCGTTTGGCCGGAGATACTTGAATAACAGGTATAACTCTGTCAAACTGTTGGATATGGTTGTACCCGAAAGGAAAGTCGCTCCCAAATCTTTGCCCGTTCTGTCCTGAATGGTACGCAGGGCAAACAACATATTGAGCGCCCTTTGCGAACCTTCAGCATTACCCAGACCTGCAACCCTGTCGTGGCGGGTGGTAAAGGTCAAATTTTTGAAACGGTGGCTCTCATCCACGTAGATATGGTCGATACCCATTAGTTTGAAGTCTACCGTATCATCTTTGCGGTTCTCAATCTGATAGGCAACGTTTTCCAGTTTGGATTCCAGATTTTGTTGCCTTTTGACCAATCCTTTCTCCATAGCACGGGAAATCTCCTTACCCTGTGCCCGTAACACTTCCAAATTTTCCTCCACGCTGTCAAGTTCTGCCTGTAAGATACGCTGCTGTATTTCGGGTGACTGGGTATCATGCCGAACTGTTCATGTGTCAGGATAATGGCATCCCAGTTGTTGTTTTTCATTTCGTTGAAGATCTTCGCCCGTTTTGCGGGGGTAAAATCTTCTTTGCCCGGATACAGCACTTTCGCATTGGGGTAAGCCGTACAGAAAGTTTGGGCAATTTCGTGTACATTGGCTTTCAGGGCAATGATAAGCGGTTTGTTTACCAGTCCCAACCGTTTTTTCTCGTAGGCGCTTACACACATTATCAGCGTTTTACCACCGCCGACCTCATGGTCGATTATGCCCCCGCCATTCAATTTATCGAGCCAAACGGCATCTTTTTGGCTCTTATAGAGATCAGGAATACCCAAGCCTTTCAAATCCAGTCCGGGAAACTCCTGGTGGCTTCCGTCGTAATCGGGACGGACGAAACAGTTAAAGGTGCGGTTGTATTTATCTGCCAACCGGTCTTTGAACTCCGGCGACTGCCCGTTCAGCCATTCGACAAAACCGTTCCGCATCTCGTCAATCTTGGAGTTGGCAAGTTGGATAGATTCGGCATCACGCACCTTTACCTCTTTGAGTTCCCCGTCAATCATTTTCTTGACTTTTTTGGTAATGTCGGGAGAGGTATTGTGCAGGGCGTGTTTCATCAGGGCGATACCGTCAAAAGTCCTGCTTTGGGACTTTACGGCAAACTGATCCCATATCTTGATATTCTTGCTGTTGGCTTTGAGGGTATATTCATCACGGCTTTGTGCGTAATGCACCGATACATTCGTATCGAACAAATGCGAAGCATATTTGCTGTAAATACCCGACGGTATCCACCGCTCGCCGAAATTGAAGTCCAAATCTTCAAACGGAATGGCACGGGGCGTTGCTTCCCGAAGTGCGGAAAGTGATTCTTTTGCCGTTTCGTGGTCGGGATGATTTTCAATGTACCGTTCGACATGTTCCGCTTTGGAAATTACATTGCCGCTTATGAACTTGTCCTTTATCTCGTAAGCGCCTATCATCGGATTGAAGAATACCTGTCCACCCAGTTCATTAACGATTTCTTCTGCCGTATTGCCCGTAAGCTGCTCCATGTATTTGAGGTTTACCTGAGCGTACCTGTTCAGCGAAGTAACAAGGGCTTCCCGTGCGTTATCCGCATGGGTTATTTCGTTCGGATTGAAAGCAACCGGCTGCCCAAAAATATCGGCTTTGACCGCCTTGCCGTTTACATAGCGTTCGAGGGAAAGAATTTCCGTCCCTCCGGCATCCATTTTAATAAGGCTTAAATTCTTTGCATCGTTTATATTACCGAAACGACGGGTAAAATCATCATAGAGCCTGTTCAACATTTCACGAAGTGCATGGTTTGCTTCCAACCTTGTCGCTTCGTTGCTGTACAGGTGGTGATAAGTGTCCCGTATTTCAATATAAAGGGATGCTTTCGCCTGCTGTGTCCCTGTGAGCTGAAGCGGATGGAACATCGGCTGAAATCCGTTCAAATCACGTAAATATCCGATACGGTTATTTTCGTCCGTTATCAATGAGCCTTCCCGGTAATGGGACGGCATATTTTCCGCATGATGGTAAGGGACAGGTTTCATGTGTTCCTGCTGTTCCCGTTCTGCTTCTTCTTTCAACCGTTCCAGTTGTTCTTCTTTGCGGGCATCGAATACGGGATAGGCCGCAGTAGTTTCCTGTTGCAGTTTTTCCCATTCCTGTGCTGCGTTATATGCCATTTCCTCCCGCCAATCCATAAACGGCAATTCTTTGGTTTGCACCGCGTGTAATTTAGCTCTCCGACTTCGTTTTTTCGGCTTTTTGACCTGACTTCGTTCCTTTTGGGTAAATCCGAAAAGGTCATAGAGGGTAATTAACGGTTCCTGTGTTACGGACTGAGGTTTCGCTTCTGAAGTCGGTGTTTTTTTAATGACAGGATCGTCCATATCGAAAAGAGTACCTCTAAAAGTATTTGGATTAGCCTGCTGTTTCTCTGTGGATTGTTGATTCTCTTTTTCATTCTCTTTCCTTTCTGATTGTTTATTGGTAACGGCTTCCTCCTTATTATCCCAAAACTTTTTATTATCGGGAAACCAATGATCTTCGACAGCTTGCCAAAAGGGATTAAGGTCATCGGGATAGGAAATTTCTTCCGATTTGGACGTTGATTTATTGTTTTCTGGGTGCTGTTCCCTGTGTGTCGTGGAGAAGCCCTGTTCTGCCAGTTGTTCATCCGAAAGAACATCTTCAAAACCCGGTGAATTTTCTTCCCAATCCGGTTGTGCGGTACTTTTTCTTTCCCGCCTTACTTCCTGTTCCGGTGCGTAAATCTGGTAATGCTGCAAGTCCAAATGTTGGGAGAAATCTTCTTTCAACATTTGTCGCAGGTCTTTCGCAATTCCTTCAACTCCGCCCTCATGAGTAAAAACAATCGCCGGTTTACCGTATGGATCGGTATCGGTTTTTGAATGTGTTTGTATTACTCTTGAAAAATCACGAAACAGGTTATTGATAGAAATTCCGTTCGATAGTTTCCGGGATTCGATAAAATCCTGCTGCCTTTGGCTCGGAACGATATTCTTATTATTCCGTTGCAGGATAATCAGGTCGCTGCCGACTTCTGTTCCGGCATGGTCGAAAAAGAGATTGTTCGGCAAACGGATAGCGGAAACTACATCGCAGGTGTTCATCAGGTATTCCCGTATCGGTTTGTTCTGTTCCGAATTGAGTACACCCTGACTGGTAATAAAGGCGATTATTCCGCCTTCTCTGGCCGCCTGCACACTCTTTACAAAAAAGAAGTTGTGTATAGCCTGTGTCGATTGTTTGACAGCGGGTATTTCATGGTTGGAAAGTAGCGGATCGAATACGGAAACATCGCCAAAAGGAATATTGGATGCTATCACATCGAAATGCTGTGAGTAGCGTCCTTCCATCTTCTCGTAACCCTCAATCCTTACCTTGTCTTGCGGATAAAGGAGCGAGAGGATTTTACCTGTCAGCAGGTCTTTTTCAAAACCGGTTACTTTGGCTTCGGGTGCGGTTTCTTTGAAAGAAGAAATAAACGTACCTGTTCCGGCACTCGGCTCTAAAAAGCGTGTCGGGGTAATACCGCTATCTTTTAACGCTTCTGCCAAAGCATCAATTACGGGTTTGGGCGTATAGAATGCGGTCAGGATGGAACTTTTCAGGGAACTGACATAGCGTTTGTAAACTTCCGGTGTGGGGGAATTTTCACGGAGTACCTCGTGTAATTCCTGCACCAACGGAAAAAGCCCGGCTTCGGATTTAGACCACCGCTGAATATCTTCGGGCTTGTCGGCAGGACTAAGGATTGTCTTAATCCCGCCAAACCCCGAATAAGCGGCAAGTATCTCCCGTTCTTCGGGAGTTGCTTCCCTATGTTTCCTGTCGAGCTTTAACGCTAACTTGATTGCATCAATGTTCTGACGCAAATGAGTTCGCTTATTGTAACTCATCTTCGAGCAGAATCAGGATTGTGCCGACAAGCTCCGTATAGAGCGACCGGTACTCTGTCGTTTCGGCATAATCATCGTTCAGATTGTATTTGGCAAATACCGTCTGACATTCGGGTAACAGTTCTTTCGCTTTCGATTGGGCTTCACTCGGAGAAACTTCGTCGTAAAACTCGTTCCAAAGGATTTCAACTACAATATTATAAGGAGAGAAATGCAGTCCTTTGAACAGGGCTTCGTTGGCAATCTCGGCAGCCTGAATATGGTCTAAGCCGCTTTTTACGGCTTCGCTGTATGCTTCGGCTGCCATATCCCCACGTCCGGCTATGAATGAAAGGTCGTTTGCTTTGTCGGGATGGGAATCACGCAGGAATGAGAGCAGGTTAAGCCGGAAGTACGACATTTCCGCAGGCTCTAAATTTGAATTGTATTTCATACGATGAATTTTTTAGTGGTAAAACTTATTGAAATGTAAAAGGCACCGGGGTATCCCTCCCCAGTGCCACCACTAAAAAAATTCAATAGTAAGATGCCCTTAACAATCGCTCATTATGAACACTACCGTATGAACTTTCTTAGTGGCAAAGATAAGAGATTTATTCTATTTCCTCATACTCGATATCAGAACAAAAAATGGTACAGACATCTAATTCGTGCTGAATATCATCGACTTTGAGTGCTCCTGTTTTTAAAGCAGGGTATATTTTGCCAAACACTTTCCCGTCAGGGCAAGGCTTTTTGTATTTCTTGTTTTCGAGCCATTTTCTTATCAATGGTTCCACAACAATAGATTCTCCGATTCGTGGAAGGCATTGAAACTCAAAATCGGTATCATCACAAAATTCAGCAAGTCCTAATAATACATCTGCTGTCTCCTTTTCTATTTCATTCTTTGCTTGTTCATGGTAAGCAAAAGAGATATTTAAATTTGCTCTCATTATCTTTTTTTCTTTTTGGAATTATCAAATTGGAAAATCGTTTTGTACTCTGCATCAAAGGCTACGGCAGCATCAAAAGGCTTGTTTTCCTTACTCTTAAAGCCCTTGATAGTTCCCGTTTTGCCTTTGGTTAGCAGGTCTTTCAGTTGCCCGTCCGTCAGGTCTTTGCCCGATTTGTTTCGGAATACGGTAAGTCCGCAGGATTCGTTGTTGCACTTGGCTACCTTTTGGAATATCGTTACCTGACCGCTTTTACATTTTGGACACGGGCAGCTCTCCCGTTTGTTGCCGCCCTCGATTTTGCTTTCCAGTAATTCGGCGACAATCTGTGCGGCATACACTTCAATCCCCCTGTGGAATGTATCGGCATCCATTCCGCCGGTTGCAATTTTGTTCAAGGCGCTTTCCCATTCTCCGGTCATAGAAACGTCTGCTATCTTTTTGTTTTGGACAGCCAGATAAACGACTAATCCTTTATTTGTCGGTACAAGGGATTTCTTTTCCCTTACGATATATTCACGGGAGAACAGCGTTTCGATAATACTTGCACGGGTGGCAGGCGTTCCGATCCCCGATTCTTTGATTGCTTCCCGCTCTGCTTCGTCCGTTACCTCTTTAGCACAGGTTTCCATAGCTGACAACAAACTGCTCTCCGTGTGTAACGGTCGGGGCTTTGTTTGCTTCTCCAATAAATCCGTTCCTTTAATGGGGAGTACATCTCCATTGGATAGAGACGGAAGTGCCAAAGCATCATCTTCTCCTTTTTCTTCATCGGGAGTATTGAGTACGGCTCTCCAACCCGGAATCAGGATAATGCTGCCTTTAACTGTAAACGGAACTCCCGAAGCATCCAACAAAATGCTTGTGTTCTCTTTGGTGCATTTGCCGGAAAAGGCCTCCAACATCCGCCCTGCAATCATATCATATATGATGCGCTGGTCTGCCGAAATATCGTTCGGCGTATTTTCCGTGATAATCAGGGCATGGTGGTCGGTTACTTTCTTATCGTTTACCGAACGTTTATTCAGGTCGTTGCCCGATAGGGTTTTCGCATAACCTCCGAATGTGGCATGAGCGGACAGCTGACGGATAAGGTCGGGTATCCCTGCAAAAACGTCATCGGAAATATAACGGCTTCCCGTTCTCGGATAAGAAATGAGCTTGGCTTCATAAAGCGACTGGGCGACCGACAGGGTTTTATCGGCTGAAAAACTGTGCCGGCTATTGGCTTCTTTCTGCAAGGCGGTCAGGTCGTAGAGCAAAGGCGGCTCCTGATTGCCTTGCTTTGTTTCCACGTTTACGACGCTGACTGATTCTGACGGGCGGATACGCTCTAAGATTGTGTCTGCGTCCTGTTTTGTGTCGTAACGTTCGGTAGAAATGGCGGCGAACCGGGTTGCATCTTTTGCCATATGTAGTTTTACCTGAAAATAGATTTGTGGCTTGAAATCCCTGTTTTCGATGTATCGGCTGCAAATCATGGCGAGTGTGGGAGTTTGTACACGTCCCAAACTCCAAACACCATATCCGGCTGATATCGACAGAGCCCCGGAAGCATTTATTCCGATAGTCCAATCGGCTTGGCTCCGGGTTTTGGCTGATAGGTATAAATCGTCATATTCATTGCCCGGACGAAGATTCTCCAACCCACCCCGGATAGCCTGATCCGTCAATGAACTTATCCAAAGACGGTCGAAAGGCTTGTTACATTCCAGATAATGATAAATGTACCTGAAGATAAGCTCCCCTTCACGTCCCGCATCACAGCAATTAATTATGCGGTCGCATTTTCCGAATAATTCTTTGATAACTTTAAGTTGCTTTATCGTACCCGGATCGTTCTTGTACTCTTTGCCGTTCTTTACCTGACGGGGTATCAACTTAAACTCTTGGGGAAGTATCGGCAGGTTCTCACGCTGAAAGCCTGTGATTCCGTAGTGTTCGGGCATTGCCAGTCCGATTAAATGACCGAAAGCCCACGTAACGGCATATCCGTTACCCTCCAAATAACCGTCTTTACGGTTATTTGCACCAACGATAGCCGCTATATCACAGGCTACGCTGGGTTTCTCAGCAATTAAAATTTTCATTTACTATTGGATTTTTTTAGTGGGGGTCTCAGACCCTTTTGTTATTTTACATTTTGTGTCCTGTGGATTTTTTTACAGGCTTTTTAACTCCCTGTTGCTGTTTATACTGCTTGTCCTGTTTTTCAGTAGGATTTTGCTGACCTTGCTTCAGGGGTTCTTTTGAATGTTTGGTCGCTTCGTTGGTCTTACCCTGTGAATTGACAGCCACTTGTGTTTTGTTTCCTTCGGCAACTTTCACATCCACTCCCTGCTTTTTGGCTCGGTCAGGATTCCACTTGAAGAAATCGAGTTTGCCTTTTTCGTTATTTACCTTTACATAGGCATTGAACGGTTCTCCCTTTCCGTCTTTCAACATCCCCTGAACATAAACAGCTTTATTATTACGGAGTGAGTTCTGTTGCTTCTCATTCAAATCAACCCCTAAGAGTTTTTTAGGAATACGGATTTGGTTCTGTTCCTGATTCTGACCTTGCTCCGGTTTATTGTTCTGACTGTATTTATTGCGGTCTAATCCCTCGTATGAGAAATCGTAACCGCCTTTGGCAGCATTGAACTGAACATGGGCATCAAACTTTCGGGGGTTGTCCGTAGCTATTGTATTTTTTGAGGTCATTCCCTCGACCAGTACCTTTTTACCCTCTTTAAGAGCCTGTTGCTGTTCGGGAGAGAGTTCAACGCCTTTCAGATTTTGGGAAACGGTCAGTTTATCCAATGGCACGGCTTCCAAACGGTTGGTCAGCTTGTCAATAGAAACAAGCGAAGGCACTTTTTCGCCGGGAGTGTGCGGTTCAAGTTCTACGACACGCCCTGCATTGCCTGTTGCCAAAAGGCTTTCCTTAACATCGTTCGGGAGCATGATACCCTGAAACGGTTTATCCAAATCTACCTGCTGTTGCTGCGGGTGCGGAATGAATTTCAGACTGCCGTCGGGCTGTTCTTCCAATGACAGGCGGGCTTTCATCGGATAGTCCACTCCCTCGATATTGGGGTTTATATCTACAAGGTGCGGAGATTTATACCCGTAACTCATGGCTTTAAGTTCGCCCTCCAAATTTTCAGGCTTGATACCGTATTTCTGATACTCGCTTTCGGGAATACGGCTGGTGTCGAATTGCTTAAATTCGGTCTTCTGTTCGGTTGTTGTTTCCATTTTTTCTTTCTTTTCTTCCGGTACTTGTTCTTTGATTGATTCCTGCCTGGTTTCCTTTGTCGATTGTTCCTGCTCTTTATTCAGGTACTCTCTCGGATCAATACGAAACTTTTCCAGTTCCTTATCACTTAGCGACAGGACTTTATCAAGCATATCGACCGTAAC
>JAISFI010000422.1 GCA_031263685.1 Dysgonamonadaceae bacterium
AGTGCAGATTCTGCGTTGACAGGTTTGACAACTTCCTTTTGCGTAGATATACTCAATATTTCCAAGTATCCGGAGGCGAAAGCAAAACAAATAAGAATCGGTGTTCATTTGCTGATTTCCTTGATGTTCATCATTATCATCCTGATTCTCAGGGAAGCAAACAACAGCAGCATCATCGACACTATATATATGCTTGCATCCTACACTTATGGCCCGTTATTGGGACTCTTTGCGTTCGGACTGCTCAGCAAACGAAAGACCGCCGATAAATGGACGCCATACATTTGTCTGGCAGCTCCTTTGTTGTGCTATGCCCTGAATAGTGTTTCAAAATCCATGCTTGGCTATGAATTTGGCTATGAAATATTGATTATTAATGCCGGATTGGTGAGCTTCGGATTGTATTTTCATGCATTGTTGCGTTCCAAAGCCAGTCGGTAAATTTTTAAATGCCATATTTATGTTCTAAAATGCCATATTTATGGTATTTTTTTGTCTTAAACTAAGGAATATTTTTGTACAAAATTTCTAACGTTATGTTTGATGCGCAATATATTCCTTCGGTTTCTGTGACAAATAGCTTATTTGCACGAAGATATTTATTGCATACAACCTTTTCTGCCCATCCTCCATAACAAGACACAGGCGCATTTTCGTACCTCAACCATTCCCCGTTTTATTGTTGGAATGGTTTTTATCATATATAAGTAAAATCATAAAGATTATTATCATGACTAAAATATTAAATTATTCCGGGAATATATTGCTATTCTCTAAAAAAGTTCAATCATTCTCTATCTTCGCGGTAGCGTTGCTCTGCACGCTAAAGGCTTCCGCGGTAGAAATAAAAGGAAAAGTTCTTGACGGAAAACAACAACCGCTGGCCGGAGTTGTGGTAGCTATTAAATCATCTGCCACTGGTACAACTACCGATGTAAACGGGCTGTTTTCGTTCAATACAAATGCGGCGCTGCCCGTTACGATTACGTTCAATCTATTGGGATACAACGCGCTGGAAGCAGATGTGTACGATGCAAGCAATCCTGTGCAGATAACGCTGACAGACAATATTACCTATCTCAACGAAGTGGTAGTTACAGCGTTGGGCGTATCAAAAGCCAAAAAATCGTTGGGCTATGCTACGCAAAACATTAAAGGTGATAACATCAACGGCAACACCAGTACAAACATTGTGAATGCGCTTGCAGGTAAAGCGGCAGGCGTGCGCATCACCAATGCACAAGGCGATATGGGTGCGTCGCGCATCGTGATTCGTGGCGAGACTTCTATTGCCGGCAACAATCAGCCGCTTTTTATCGTGGACGGGATTCCGGTAGATAACTCACAGTTGTTACCGGCTACGGGAAGAGACCAAAGTCGTGATTTTCGCAATACCATTGCCGACCTTAATCCGGAAGACATTGAGTCGCTCAATATTTTGAAAGGTCCGAATGCGGCTGCGCTCTACGGATCGCGAGCTGCGCATGGCGTGATACTGGTTACAACGAAAAAAGGAAAATCGCAAAGGGGTTTAGGTATCAATGTAACCGCCGGATTAACATTTGCTACAGTAGCAACGCTACCCGAATTTCAGAATGAATTTGGACAGGGTGCAGAAGGTAAATTCAGCTATGTGGATGGCAAAGGCGGTGGAATAAACGACGGCGTGGACGAAAGCTGGGGGCCGCGTCTGGATGGCCGACTTATTCCGCAATTCCACTCCAACGGCGTGCCGGTGCCTTGGGTGGCGCATCCCGATAATGTGCGCGATTTCTTTGAAACAGGTGTAACGCAAGATTACGGAATATCTATCTCCAATGCCGGAGATAAATACAGTTACCGGCTGGGCGCTAACTTCCAAGATCAAACAAGCGTGTTACCTAACACGGAAATCAAGAAAACCAACGTTACGTTCAGCGGCGACTATCAACTGAGCAAGCGGGTAAAAGCAGGTGCTAATGTGAATTATATCATCACCGATGCGCCAAACGTTCCGAGCGGCGGTTCTCCAACAGGCAGCAACTATCGCGCTTCCAGCATCATGCTGCAATTCCTCTGGTTTGGTCGGCAAGTGGATACCAAAGAGCTTTGGAATGCCTATGAAACCAACCGCAGTTGGAATTCCAGCTACTATGATAACCCATACTGGGAATGTTACTTTAACACTACCGAGCAAAATCGCAACCGTATGATCGGCGATGTACATTTCAGCATAAACCTGCTGGAAGGGCTGGATTTTAATTTCCGTTCGGGCACGGATTACTACAACGACCGGCGAAAATATAAAATTAAAACAGGCTCTTCCGGAGCCGGTAGCCCCGACGGTTCTTACGCCGAAGATGCCTATACGGTAAGCGAAAACAACACTGAAGCGTTGCTCAATTATAAGCGTTCTCTCTCGGACGATTGGTCAATAGACGCTTTGGCGGGATTCAATGTGCGCAACAATACCTATTCCAATAACTGGCAGAAGGCAACCAAACTCGCGGCTCCGGATCTTTACACGCTAAGTAATTCCAAAGATCCGTTAGAATCTGCCAATATATTCTCACGATTGCGCGTGTACAGCGGTTTTGGATCGGTGCAGGCAGGGTTTAGAAACTGGGCTTTTCTCAACGTTACAGGGCGTAACGACTGGAGTAGTACGCTGGCAGGCAACAACCGCTCCTATTTTTATCCGTCGATAACGGCAAGCGCCGTACTGACGGAAGCGCTGAAGATAGAAAGCCCTTGGCTATCGTTCTTCAAAGTACGCGGCGGATGGGCTGAAGTGGGTAGCGACGCCGAACCTTATCAACTGATTACGACATACGATATACAACAAGCTTTCAACGGCAACCCGATTCAGGTATCTTCTACCACAAAGAATAATCCCGACATCCGGCCTGAACGCACGCAATCTACCGAAATCGGCTTGGAGGCAGGGTTTTTAAACAATCGCCTGTCGGTCGATCTTGCACTTTACAACACCAACAGCATCGACCAGATACTGAACGTACAAACATCTTCCGCCAGTGGTTACGCGTATCAGCTTATCAATGCAGGGAAGATAAACAACAAAGGGGTGGAAATACAACTGAACGCTACGCCTGTGAAAAAAGGCAGCTTCAAATGGGACATTGGCTTGAACTACGCCGTTAACCGCAGCAAAGTAGTGGCACTGGACGACGAAGGTCTGCTGACGCGCTATGTTATCGGCGCCGCAGGTCCGCAGATTGTAGCCGAAGTGGGTCAGCGTTACGGCGCTATTTATGGCGTGGCCTACAAGCGCAACGAAAAGGGCGACATACTTGTTGGCAATAACGGGCTTCCTCTGCGCGATCCTACCAACCAAACGCTGGGCTACTTCACACCCGACTGGACGGGCGCTATCAGCAATACATTCAGCTATAAAAAACTGTCGCTGTCGGTGCTGCTCGACGCCAGCTTTGGCGCTTCGCTGTACTCAAGCTCGGCGGCAACAGGCACACGGGCAGGTGTATATGCCAATACCGTATTCGGACGTTCGGCAGAATTTGGAGGTTTGACATGGACAGATGCTAACAATGTTACTCGAGACGACGGCGTTATCTTCCAAGGCGTCAACGAGAACACCGGTCTGCCCAACGATGTGAAAATTTCCGCCGAGAGCTACTACAATGCCTCCAACGGTATTCACGAAAAATACGTTTTTGATGCCTCATACATTAAGCTGCGCGACATTAGCCTTAGCTACACCTTCGATTCGAAAGCCGTTCGGAGACTTGGTTTGAACAGTCTAACCGTTGCAGCAGTAGCGCACAACCTTGCTATTTTGTATCGCGACAAAGACCTGAACATGGATCCCGAAGCCGCGCTCAATACCGGCAATGTACAGGGTGTGGAGGCTTTGAACCGTCCCACAACACGTTCATTTGGGGTAAATGTCAAGCTTAATTTTTAATCACTTTTTAATTTCAAGAATAAGATGAAAAAATATCTCATATCTTTTGCAACAATAGCAGCCATTCTATTGGCTTCATGCAGCGAATCGCTGGACGATATTAACATAAATCCCAACGCAACAGAGCATCCGAACCCGGCTTACCTGCTGACGGGCGTTGAAAAAAACGGTGCAAATCTTTACTGGGGTAATGCTGCCAACTATGGCGGAATTTTACTTTTTGTGCAGCATTGGGCAGCCATTCAGTACACCGACGCCGACCGCTACAGCATCACAAACTCCGACGGAATTGTTACTACGCCGTGGAGTACAGGCTATACTACGCTCATTACAAACTTGAACGCTATCCTTGACTTGGATAGCGAAGTGGCAAACGCCAACTATAAGGGCGTAGCGCTCACGCTCCGTTCATGGGTATTTTTGTTGCTTACAGATCTCTACGGCGATATTCCGTATTCAGAGGTGGGCAAAAGCATAATCCCCGTTTACGACGCACAGCAAAATGTATATGCAAACCTGCAATCGGATCTGAATGAAGCGCTGACATTGCTAAATCCCAACGCAGGAAATATTTCGGGCGATGTGGTATATGGCGGCGATATTGCAAAATGGCGTAAATTTGCCACCTCGCTGAAGCTCCGTATCGCGCTCCGCATTGCCGACCGCGAATCGGACAATGCCAAACAAATTATTTCATCGCTCAACCTGTCGGATTTGATTGGCAGCAATGATGAAATATTTGAATTTGTTTACACTTCGTCGCCTTACAACAATCCGCAGCACGATCATTTTGTTTCCCGCAATGATTATAGGATTTCAAAAACCATCGTGGATAAATTGAAGGCTTTGAATGACCCACGTTTGCCGGTATATGCCGATTTACCGAAAGATGCCTCTGTATCCGATTATGCGGGTGGGGCAAATGGCTTGTCGAATGGAGACGCCAACAGTCAGGGATTTGATAAAATTTCGTTGCCGGGAGTCTATTTTATCTCGCCTGCCGCCCCTGCCGTGATATACAGCTATGCAGAAGTGCTGTTCAACTTGGCCGAAGCGGTAGAACGCGGATATATCAGCGGTAGTGCGAGTGATTACTACGAACAGGCAATCGAAGCCTCGATCGACCAGTTTGGCATAACCGATGCGGCGAATATCAGCAATTATCTGGCGCAACCCGCCGTGCAGTACGATGCGGCAAACTGGAAGAAATCCATTGGCGAGCAAAAATGGATTGCTTTCTTTGGGCAAGGACTGGATGCTTTTGCCGAGTGGCGACGATTAGATTTTCCGCAGCTAACGTCAGGGCCTGCGGCGGTGCTTGATGATAAAATACCCGTACGCCTCTTCTACCCCGGCACCGAGCAATCGCTAAACGGGAAAAATCGCAATGCAGCCGTAGCACGGCAGGGAGAAGATTTGCTCACGACCAAACTCTGGTTCGACGTAAACTGATGCGGCGGTGAGTGGTAATTCCGCTGTAAATTTCGTGAACAGCTTTGCCTGACGGTTTGCAAATGATGATGCTTTTTTCGCATCATTGCAAGTCGTTGGGCGAAGCAGTCCACAAACTTATCCTGCTTGCAGGTAATTCACAATAATTTCATGTACATTTGTAACGTTTTAAAAATCTCATAAAACTCATGACTTCACAAAAATTGCTACACACTTCAAAATGCCTCCTCTACGGAGGTATTGCAGGGCTTTCCCTCCTGTGGGGAAGCTGCACTTGCCATCGGCAGCAACTGCTACAAGACGGTATATGGCGTGCCGAACTGTCGGTATCGCATGGGCGGCAAGCACCGTTTCTGTTTGAGGTGGCCAATGCCAAAACCGACTCTGCCGTGCTGACGCTGATAAACGGCGAAGAAAAAACGCTCCTCACCGGCATTTACTACGTTGCCGACAGCGTAATTATTCCGATTGAGGCCTATGACGCACTCATCAAAGCCCACATATCGGACGGCGTTCTGGAAGGTCGCTTCACCAAGAATTACATCGAAAACGATACCGGTATATTGTTCAAAGCCCGATGGGGAGAGGCGCCACGTTTTGCCGCTACCGAACAGCCCGCTACTGCCGACATAGACGGTAAGTGGGATATTCTTTTCGTGAGCGACGGCGATACTGCGCACAACGTCGGCATTTTCAAAACGGAAAATCAAGCGGTAACCGGCTCTATCCTGACGAACTCCGGCGATATGCGTTTTCTCGAAGGTGCACCCACTGCAACCGGCATCCAACTCTCGGCGTTCAGCGGACTAACGCCCTATTACGTAGAACTTAACTTTGTCGGCAGCAACGCCTTTGAAGGGGCGCTCTACACCGCACGGAACAGCATAACTCTCATCGGCAGCCGCAACGACCGCGCCGCGCTGGCCGATCCCTACAGCCTGACCAAGCTAAAGCGCGGGGCTGATTACCTCAGCTTCAAGCTACCCAATACCGACGGACAGGAAGTCTCGCTCGCCAATGCACGCTACAAGGGCAAGGTGGTAATTGTTTCTATCCTCGGCACGTGGTGCCCCAACTGCTTGGACGAGGCGCAGTATCTGGCGCAGTGGTACCGAGAGAACAGAGAGCGCGGAGTAGAAATCGTAGGGCTGTCGTTCGAGCGCAAGGACGATTTAGACTACGCAACGACTGCTGTCAATAACTTTAAAAAGCGGTACGGAGTTGACTACGAAGTGCTGCTTGCCGGAAAAGTCGGCAGCGAATCGGTTGCCAAGGTACTGCCGGAAGTGGATAAGTTGTTCAGCTACCCCACCACATTTTTTATTGACAGGAAAGGACAGGTTGCAAAAATATACACCGGTTTCAACGGCCCGGCCACAGGCCTGTTTTACGAAGAATGGAAAAAAGATTTTAACGACGTAGTGGACGGATTGCTTGACAAAAAGTGAGTGCTAAATTTTGAACAGCTATTATATTTTGCTATGTTCATGCCTTGTTGCGTTCCAAAGCCTGCCGGTAAATCTCGCATACCTGCTGGCGTAGCGAAGCGGGTTGAATCACTTTCAGCGACCAACTGCGGGAGAGGATTTCCATTACAAAATCGAGCGTGATTTTCAACTGCTGATGCGGTCGAGGCCGTAACTTTTCATATTACCGGAAACAAGATTGAACTGGATATATCTGCCAAATCGCTGGAGACAGCGGAAAAGATCGTATTGCCTTCTGTCGATGACTTTAGCCGGGAAGATAATTTGCAGAAAATTACGGAGATAATCTGCAAATTTTATAAAGGCATGACCGCCCCGCCTGTGTGAAAGAAGACGCGAATTATTTGGAAGACGCGAATTATTTGGAAAACTCAATATAACTTCCTAAGTTTGTACCCAAAATAATGCACATGCCTAAGCTTTATCTCGTCCCTACACCTGTCGGCAATCTGGAAGATATGACTTTCAGGGCTGTTCGCATATTGAAAGAAGTGGATCTGATTCTGGCCGAAGATACGCGCACAACCCGTATTTTATTGAAACACTTCGATATACAGAACAAAATGTGCGCACACCATAAGTTTAACGAGCATCGGACGCTTCAAACGACGCTTGCCGGAATTAAAGCCGGAGGAAGCGTCGCTTTGGTGTCCGACGCCGGGACGCCGGGAATTTCCGATCCTGGCTTTTTGCTGGTCAGGGAATGTGTTGCACAGGGCATTGAAGTAGAATGTTTGCCGGGAGCTACAGCTTTTGTTCCGGCACTGGTTAATTCGGGTTTGCCGATGGATCGCTTTTGCTTTGAAGGATTTCTTCCGCAGAAAAAAGGCCGGCAGACTCGTCTGAAAGAACTGTCCGAAGAAACGCGTACCCTGATTTTTTACGAATCTCCTTTCCGTGTGCTGAAAACACTCAGTCAATTGGCAGAAAGCATGGGAGAAGACCGGCAAGTATCCGTTTCCAGGGAAATATCCAAAATATACGAAGAAACCGTGAGAGGAAGTCTCAAAGAAACAATTTCTCATTTTTCCGTGAACGAGCCACGGGGAGAATTTGTTATAATATTATCCGGCAAAAACAAAACCTGTCCGGCAAATGCATCGGGCAAGAATAAATTTCAATATATAGAATAATTAAAAAAGTGAATGAATTATGAAACAATTAGTATGGATTTTTGCATGTATTGCAATGCTCTTTTCCGCCTGCGAAAACAATACGCAACAGGTACAATCGTTACAACAGGAAAATGATTCTTTGAGACTGGCCGTAGTTCAGGGAAGTCTCGACATGGAAGAATTGCTGTCGTTGATGAATGAAATCGACGATAATTTCCAGAAGATTAAGGCAACGGAAAATTATCTGACAGTACAATCGTCGAAAGAAAGCGACCTTACTCCATCTGTAAAAGACAAAATCAACGGAGACATGCAGTTTTTGGCCGAAACACTGACTAAAAACAAGGAACAGATTGCCAAACTTCAGCAACAACTGAAAAAAAGCGGCATACAATCGGCCGAATTAAGAAAATTGATTGAAAAGCGGGAGGCCGAATTGGAAGAAAAGACGGCTTTCATTGTAGAACTGCAACAGCAATTGGCGCAGAAAGATGCCCGTATTGCAGAACTGGACGATGTCGTTTCCGCCCTTTCCACCCGTACTTCCATTCAGGATGCGGTGATAGAAGATCAGGATTCGGCCATGAACACGGCTTATTATTGCTTCGGCACCGCTAAAGAATTGAAAGATGAAAAGATCGTTGTCGGCGGTGGCCTGAAGACGGAAAAAGTATTGCAGGGCAATTTCAACAGAAACTATTTCACGAAAATAGATGTTAGAGAAACCACGCAAATACTCTTGCAAGCTAAAAAAGCGAAGCTGAAGACTCATCACCCCGAAGGAAGCTATGAACTTATTACAAATAAGGAAACAAAAGAACTTATATTCAAAATATTGGATGTAAAGGAATTTTGGAGTTTAAGCCGGTATTTGGTCATACAGGTAGATCTGTAAAATAAGGAACAGATTTGTGCCTTATCCTTACGAGCAAAGCGAAGCAATCCACATCCTGGATTGCTTCGCTTTGCTCGCAATGACGAAACAACACGCAGTTTCTTTCAAAAAGAGTAGCGTAAAGTAGCGCCAAACGTTCTCGGATCGCCGAGCACGCCGGCATAATGTCCAATATTACCGGCTCCGGGCAACAACTGTTCAAAGTAATCCGTATCCAGCGCATTGCGTGACCACAGGAAAACGGACGATTTGTCGTTAGATAACTTAAATCCCGCTCTGACATTCAGCAAAGTATAAGCATCGACCACCAAATATTTCGAGGGAGATGGATTGGAAGAAAACTCAGATCGGTAATAAGCATCGATCGCCAGGAAAAACCGTCCTTTCTGTCTGGCAACTTTCCCGGCAACGGAAGCCTCGCCTCCGAAAGAAGCTGCCCATTTAGAAATACCCGGCAGTCTTCCGCCCGAAATATCTTTATAATATACCGATTTCCCATCGGCATCCTTCAGTCCTGTTTCCTCCAGGGGGAGGGGCGCATTTGTGAATGTTACATATTTCCCATCCGTATAGGCAAGAGACGCATAGAGGGAAAGATACTCATCCACGCGGTGATTTCCTTCAATTTCAACACCCTGTACCCGCACTTTCTCGGCATTGGCCAGATAGCCGCGATTTACGGCCAACTCAGCAGCTTGTACCTGTGCCTGATAATCGCTTACATCCGTATTATAGACTGTAACGTTTAGCGTTGAACCCGGATAAGGAGACGTTTTTACGCCGATTTCAATATGATGTACCTTTTCCGGCTTAATCACGGCCAATTCTGTCATTGGTTGTCCGTCGGCGGTAGGTAAGCCGCCAAGATTGAGGCCGACCGGCTTAAAGCTTTTCGCATAACTGACAAACGTATTGACTTTCTTATGCGGTGCGTAAGCAAGCGTCAGTTGTCCTGAAAAGTTTGTATCATCGGTTTTGGAATCGAAAGCCTGATTGGTATAAATCGCATCTTTCAGTTTGATAAGGTCGGGATCCGTGGTTTGGAGGCCGCCGTATGTTTCTCTTCGGAAGTTTACTTTCTTCTTGTCATAATTGTAACGAATACCCGGTAAAAGCGTCCATTTCTTTGTAATCTTCCATTTCAACTGTCCGAATACAGCACCGCTGAAAGTCTCCAGTTCAGGATATGTCTTGATGCCGAATCCGTCGAACAGTCCCGGCGTTTGCCACAAAGCGCTGGTTGAACTTTGAGAAAAACGCCACTGATCTTTACCGGCTTCTTCCGTATGCGCCGGATTGGGATTGAGGTTTTGCGCAAATGCAAAGGCACCGATAACCCCACTCAGACGGGAAGAAAAATCGCCCGACCAGCGCACTTCCTGCGTCCATTGCTGTTGTTTTGAAGGCGCCTGCGACAATGCAAGGCCTTGCAAGCCCAGGAAATCCCTGTCGTTCGACGGATCCCAATTCCAAAAACGCCAAGCCGTCGTTGAAGTCAGTGTTCCCGAGCCGAGTTTTACATCAATATTAAGAGAAGCGCCACCCAAATCCTGTCCGGATTTCCACGGCGTATCGTGGTCGATCAGTCTGTCGAAAGGATTGTTGCTGGGTACCTGGTAGTTCAAGTCGCTGACAATCTGGTCAAATTGGCGGTATCCGTCCCGTTGCGTCTGCACTACGCCGGCCAATACCTGAGCGTATCCGTCGGGGCGTTGCCGGGTAGCGTCTGCTGCGACCAGAACATTTACGCGATCGGAAGGAGTATAGAGGAGTTGTATCCGACCGCCTAAGTTATTTTGGTCGTTCACCGGCTTTTGGGTAGCTACATTATACAATAGCCCGTCGCGTTGCGTGCCGGTAAAAGACACTCTGGCCGCTATTTTTGAGGTCAACGGACCGGTTATGGAGGCCTTTGTCTGGATAAATCCATAGTTGCCGAAACTGGATTCGATCGTAGCGCCGGGTGTAAAACTGGGTTTGCGAGTCGTTATATTCAATGTACCGGCGGTTGTGTTTTTCCCGAACAGTGTACCTTGCGGGCCGCGAGATATTTCAACCTGTTCTATGTCGATGAAATCGAGCGTTGCGGCTGCTGTGCGGGCATAATATACACCGTCTACATAAAATCCGACCCCCGGATCGATTCCGTCATTCGTTAACCCGAAAGTAGTTCCCAGTCCGCGAATACTCAATCCGGTATTGCGGGGATTGGAGGAATACAACTGGACGGTGGGTACCAGTTCTTTCAGGCGATTTACATTAAAAGCGCCGGCGTCGTCGGCCTTTATGCCACTTATGACCGAAACCGGGATAGGAACTTCCTGTAAAACTTCTTTCAACCGTCTGGCGGTAACCACCACCTCATTCAGGTTATTCTTATCATTTAAATAGCATACAATATTTTCGGAGGCATCGTAGATTTCCGTTTCTTCCGTTGCATATCCCACATAGCGAATTTCCAGGCTAACCGGAAGCGTTTCGTTGACCGAAAGTGTGAATTTTCCATCCTTATCGGTCGTTGTACCGATATTGGAAGATTTAGCTAAAATGACAGCGCCGATAATCGGCTTTTTACTCTCCTTATCTAAAACAGTTCCTTTAATTTTAATGGGAACTGTTTGTGCATTTACGGCTGTTCCCGACAGGGTAAAGGCAAGAAAAACGGCCCCTAAGACCGAATAAAGCTGTTTGAAAAAAGTACTTGTAGACATAAGCGTATATTTAAATTTGTATATGAATCTATAAACGATGCAAAGATACATGCTGGCAGATTACAAAGAAATACCATTAATATGGTAGATTTTATAACAAGAAGATGGCAGATTTTTAAATGAACTGAGAGGTAAGAGTTACACCGAACCTTGAAGGGCGTATGTCGATTATTACTTTATGACAACGGAAAAACAGAGAAAGTGATAAGATACTGATATTATGTCTGAAAAGATTCAATAAATACAGAAAAATCCAAACATTTTGATTTTATCAAACCATTTATATATCTTTGCAAAAAATTAATTCGGATGAAACGAAAAATTGCAAGCACTCTCATTGAACGGGAAGAGAACAATAGTCGCAAACCATTGATTGTAAATGGTGTACGGGGAATTGGTAAAACGTGTATTATCAGCGAGTTTGGAAAAAGATATGCGGCACTTGTTGCAGTACTTTTTTTATTGAATGGTCTGGTTTATTTTTATTATGGAAATAATACCTGTTTAACTGACGGAACGTATGTTTATCCGTTGGATGATACATACATACATTTGTCAATAGCAAAAAATGTAGCCCTCAATAACAATTGGGGAGTTGTTCACGATAAATTCTGCTCAACCTCATCTGCTCCGGTTTATACGCTTATACTCAGTGCCGTTATTGCGTTGTTTGGAGATTCAGCCATATATCCCCTGCTTATTAATATCTTTTTTGGAAACTGTATCATCATACTTCTATTTTGGTTTTTTAGAAAAAATTGGCTCGCATTTTCCTGCGCATCCCTGTTTTTATTTACCCCGGTTATGCTGCATATTCAAATATTAGGCGGAATGGAACATACTCTGCATATTTTTTTAATACTTGCGGCATTTATGTTATTGTATAAATACCTGAAAAACAAACACAAAAAATATGTCTTTTTATTTCTCCCAGTTGCCGGATTATTATGCTTAACCAGGTATGAGAGCATGTTTTTTATGGTTCCGGTAATTTTTGTACTTGTTTTACACAGACAGTATAAACTTGCCGCAGCAACGTTTGTCGCAGGTTTTCTACCGGTATTGATATTCGGGCTGTATTCAATAAGAATGGGTGGTTTCTTTTTTCCCAATTCATTATTGATGAAAGGAGATATGCCGTTTTCAAATGGCATATTTTTTATGTTAAAACATTATGCCGAAAAAATTTATCGCAATATTTTCCCCCTGTCTTTCTTGATCGTGCCGATTGCGATTTTGTCATATATGTTAATTAGGACTTTCATTGCCAATAAGCAATATAATCTGCAAGGTTTGAATATCATGATAAAAAAATATTCCTTTGTTTTTATAGTGTTTGTTACGATTTTGCTGCATGGATTGTTTGCCGACTTCGGATGGCTGTATAGATATGAAGCATATCTGCTTTCACTACTATATGTATCTTTTGTAGTGGCGGCAGTGGAAAATATAAAGATCGTAAAGTGCAGATTCAAGAAACGAATCCCCTCTTTAGTATCTATAATTTTTTTGTTCGTTATATTTTCTCATCTTACCATAAGGAGCGCTTTGTCTCATAAGATTATGCGACAGGCCGGCAAGAATGTCTATGATCAACAAATTCAAATGAGCAGGTTTCTTCATATCTATCATAACGAATCAAAGGTAATGGCCAACGATATTGGAGCTATAACCTATTATACAAATATTGATTTACTGGATTTGGTTGGATTAGGTTCTACTTCTGTTATTAAATACAGAAAGGAAGGGGGGGATATAAAAAAACTCGTTACGCAATATCCCTATAATCAATACCATGTAATACTGATTTATGATCTTTGGCTTGACATAAAAAGAAAAGATGATTATGAGCGGCTTGGTTGGATTAAGGCAGGGGAATTGAAGATAGAAAACAACCTGGTTTGCGGATCCGATGCGGTTTCTTTCTATACTTCAGAGCCTGCAATGGCAGATGAATTGCGTGGAAATTTATTACGGTTTAAGGATATGGTACCT
>JAISFI010000015.1 GCA_031263685.1 Dysgonamonadaceae bacterium
CGGCTACTCTACACGGAACTGACCGGCGCAATCCAAACATTCCTCGAAGATGGCATTCAATAAGAAAGCCCGTCTTCGGGACAATATAGAGGCGATACGTCTGGCTTTCAGCCTCGATAAAGAAAGACGGCAGGCTACGCCCGCCGAACGGGAAATACTGGAAGCCTATTGCGGTTTCGGCGGGATAAAAGCCGTGTTAAGTCCTGTCGATAAGCCGGAAGACATACAGCAATGGACGAAAACCGACAGCGAACTGTTTCCGCTGGTTACGGAGTTACATGAAGCATTGCGCAGCAAATCAAAAGACACAGCCGAATACAACCGCTATGTTTCTTCCTTAAAAAATTCCGTCCTGTCTGCCTTTTACACTCCGCCCAAAGTAGTGGATGCGCTGGCGGCTGCCTTGAAAGAAAGCGGCGTTGAGCCTATGCGTCTGCTCGACCCTTCTGCCGGAACGGGCATCTTTTCCGAAGCAATCAGGCAAATGACTCCAGAATGCGAGGCTACACAATTTGAGAAGGATATGCTGACAGGCAAGATTCTTTCGCATCTGAACCCCACCGAAAACGTGCGGATAGCGGGATTTGAAAATATTGAACAACGCTACAACGGTTATTTCGACGTAGCCGCCAGTAATATCCCGTTCGGTGATGTGAGAGTGTTCGACCCCGCATACAGCAATGTCAAAGACAATGCCCACAGGCAAGCATCCGGTACGATTCACAACTACTTCTTTATGAAAAGTGTCGATTGTGTCCGTGAAGGCGGATTAGTGGCCTTTTTCACTTCGCAGGGTGTACTCAATTCCGAAGCCAACCGCCCTGTGCGGGAGTGGTTGATGCAACAGTGCGAACCTGTTTCCGCCATCCGCTTTCCGAACAATCTCTTTACCGACCATGCAGGAACGGAAGTAGGCAGCGACCTGATTATCCTGCAAAAGAAAGCATCAGACGGAAAATTATCGGAACGTCAGCAGGATTTTATCAATAGCCGGAAATTATCTAACGGCATATCGATCAATAATCTGTTTCAAACTTTCGACCGCGTAATCCACGACCACGTAAAAGTCGGAACCGACCCTTACGGCAAGCCTGCAATGGAATTTACCCATTCCGGCGGCGTGGGGGCTATTGCTGCCGAACTGCGTGGGATGTTGCGGGAAGATTTTTCCAAGCATCTGGATATACAGTATTATCAGGAGCAATCACCAGAAGCGCATACAAGGAAAAGCACTCACGAACAGGATTGGGAGGAAAATTCGCTGGGTATGGACGACCTTCTTTCGGCAGAAGATTTGGGCAAATCAACCATCGAAGAAAACAAACAGCCGGAACAGTCCGCCGCCCAAAGCCGGAACTATGTACCGACAGCGCAAGACTGGCAGGAAATGGGCGAATTGATGGAGCAAGCCAATGAGAAAAACCGGGAGTTGTTTATGCAAGCCACCCCTGAAGATTATGAACAGCAGCAACAGGACGAATCTGCACCCAACGACCTCAACCCTCTTTGGCAGACGGATGAACTCGATCCATTTTGGCAAACCCTCGAAGATGATTGGTTTCCCGAAGAAAAAGAGTTTCGGAATAAGGAAGAACAAAGCGTTGCCGAAACGCGACCAAAGGAAGATTCCATTACGAAAGAAGCGACACCGGAAATACAGGCAAAACCTGTTCAACAGGTAATACAGACCAGCCTTAACTTTGACTGTTCTGATCCGGTTCCGCCACCGGCACAAACCAACGAGCCGACTACGGAGGCGAAAGCGGTGAAACCGGCATACAGCATCAATAACCAACCGCTTATATCACTGTATGATTTATTCGGTTTATCGGAAGAAGAACGTACACAGACAAAACCAAGAAACAGCCGTTCCCACCGCCGGATGGAGATACCGCAACCAAAAGTAAAGCAACAGCGGAAATCATCTAAGAAGGAAGAAGACCGACCGTTGGAGTGGCGGGAAGAACTGATGCTGGAAGCCCGTAAGAAAAGGCAGGAAGCAGAAAGACAAGCTAAAGCGAATACACAACCGGAATATCCTGTCGCAGATGCCCGCAAGGAAGAGCAGCTTGAAAGGCTTAAACAGGAAATGGAGCGGGATGAACGAATGAAGCCTGTTCCATTTGCCGTACCGGAACAGGGACTACCGAAATACTATAAGGAAGGATCACTGGTCACAAACGATGATAACCGCATCGGTTACCTGCGTGATATTAACGGTTTCAGTCCCATGTTTCATCCATTGGAGTTATCACCCCGGCAACAAAAACGGGCATCGCTCTACATCGAAATCCGTGATACTTACCACCACCTCTACCTGAACGAAGCCGACACGCTGCGGGAGAATCCGGCGCTTCGGCAAATGCTCAACCGTCTGTACGACGACTTTACGGAAAAGTTCGGAAATCTGAACGACCCGAAAAATCTTGACCTGATTAAGATGGATGCCGGAGGGCGTGAAATCCTTTCGTTGGAGCGTTACCGCGAGGGAAAGGCGATAAAGGCGGATATTTTCGAGCGACCCGTAGCCTTCAATGCCAATGAAATTACCCATACCGACAACGCCCGCGATGCGCTGGCCGCTTCACTTAATAAACACGGAACGGTTAATTTGGAATACATGGCATCACTGACTGGCGGCACAGAAGAAAATTTGTTGTCGGAATTAAAAGGAAGGGTGTATTTCAATCCGCTGGTGGGCGGTTATGAAGTTGCCGACAAGTTCATTGCCGGTAATGTTGTTTCCAAAGCGGACGAGGTGCAAAAGTTTATCGACACTCACCCCGACCACGAAGCTGCTAAAGAATCGCTGATTGCCTTGCAGGAAGCTGCGCCGAAACCCATCTCCTTTGATGAGTTGGATTTTAATTTCGGGGAGCGGTGGCTGCCTACGGGAATTTATGCCGCCTATGCTTCGTACCTATTTGAAACGGACGTAACAGTAACTTACGCTTCCAGTCGCGATGAGTTCAGCCTCAACGCCCGTTCCCGTAATGCCAATATCACGGAGAAATACGGTGTCCGCAGCGAGAGTCGCTTGTTCGACGGTGTTGCCCTGATGCGCCATGCCTTGCATGATACCACGCCCGAAATCACTAAAACAGTCAAACAGGGCGATAAAGAGGTAAAAGTGCCGGACGGGCAGGCAATCCAACTCGCGAACAGTAAAATCGACGAGATGCGAAACGGCTTTTCGGATTGGCTGCGCGAACAGTCGCCGGAGTTTAAAGACCGACTGACCACCCTATACAATAGCACGTTCAACTGTTTTGCACAACCGGCCTATGATGGCTCACACCAAATCTTTCCGGGGCTTGACTTGAAGGCGTTGGGTATTGACGACCTGTACCGAAGCCAAAAGGACGCCGTTTGGATGCTCAAAACCAACGGCGGCGGCATTTGCGACCATGAAGTCGGAGCAGGTAAAACACTGATAATGTGTTGTGGAGCAATGGAAATGAAACGGCTGGGACTGGCCAACAAGCCGATGATTATTGCCCTGAAAGCCAACGTACACGAGATAGCGCAAACCTTTTGCACCGCCTATCCCAATGCAAAGGTACTCTATCCGGGCAAAGAGGATTTTACTCCGGCCAAACGCGCCCGCATTTTCAATGAAATGAAAAATAATAATTGGGATGCGGTAATAATGACACATGAGCAGTTCGGCATGATTCCTCAGTCGCCCGAAGTTCAACGCGATATCTTACAGAAAGAATTAGACAGCGTGGAGGAAAATCTGGAGGTGCTGCGCAACAAAGGCGGGGAAGTATCCAACTTCATGCGCAGGGGTGTCGAAAAGCGAAAAACCAATCTCGAAGCCCGCCTGAAAGAAATTACCCACCAGATTGACACCCGCAAGGACGATGCGGTGGATTTTCGGTTGATGGGTGTTGACCACCTGTTTGTGGATGAATCGCACAAATTTAAGAATTTGACCTTTACCACCCGGCACGACCGAGTAGCGGGTTTGGGTAATTCCGATGGTTCACAACGGGCGCTTAATATGCTTTTTGCCGTGCGTACCATTCAGGACAGAACAGGAAAAGACCTCGGTGCGACCTTCCTTTCAGGTACGACTATTTCCAATTCGCTCACCGAATTGTATTTGCTCTTTAAGTATTTACGTCCTAAAGAACTGGAACGGCAAGGCATCAATACGTTCGACGCATGGGCGGCTATCTTCGCCAAGAAAACCAAAGACTACGAGTTTTCGGTTACAAATCAAATCGTGCAGAAAGAACGGTTCCGGTATTTCATCAAAGTACCCGAACTGGCCGCTTTTTATAGCGAAATTACGGACTTCCGTACCGCGAAGGACATCGGTATCGACCGACCCGAAAAGAATGAAATCCTGCACAATATTCCGCCCACTCCCGACCAGCAGGATTTTATTCAAAAACTCATGGTGTTTGCAAAAACGGGCGATGCTACCGTGTTGGGGCGCGAACCGCTTACCGATAGCGAAGATAAGGCGAGGATGCTCATTGCTACGGACTATGCCCGCAAAATGAGCCTTGATATGCGCCTGATAGACCCGCAAAAATACGGTGACGATATTGACAACAAAGCCAATCATGCCGCCGCTGTGATTGCCGGGTACTATAAAAAGTACGATGAGCAGAAAGGAACGCAGTTTGTCTTTTCGGATTTGGGAACTTACAAACCGGATGTTTGGAATCCGTACAGCGAAATTAAAAACAAACTCGTTACACAGTACGGTATCCCGCCTTCTGAAATACGGTTTATACAGGAAGCCGGAACAGAGAAATCACGCAAGGCGATGATTAAGGACATGAACGAGGGAAAAATCCGTGTATTGTTCGGCTCTACCGAAATGTTGGGAACAGGAGTGAACGCCCAGCAGCGGTGTGTAGCCGTCCATCATTTGGATCAACCTTGGCGCCCCAGCGATTTAACCCAGCGTGATGGTCGGGCAATTCGTAAAGGAAACGAGGTTGCCAAACTGCATGCCGACAACAAGGTGGATGTTATCCTGTATGCTGTGGAAAAATCATTGGATGCGTATAAATTCGGTTTATTACACAACAAACAACTTTTTATCAATCAGCTAAAAAGCAATAACATGGGTAACCGCACCATTGATGAGGGCAGTATGGATGAAAAATCAGGCATGAATTTTTCCGAATATGTGGCAATCCTGTCTGGCAATACCGAATTGCTGGAAAAAGCGCGGCTGGAAAAGAAAATTACCGCATTGGAAAGTGAACGACGGGCATTCATGCAGGGCAAATCTTCTACTCGTTTCAAGTTGGAGGATATAATGAAATCGGTCGAAAGCAACAAGGGCTTTATTACCCGCATCGGTAAAGATGTAGAGGCATTTAACGCCCGTGTGCAAGTCGTGGATGGTACGCGCTTGAATCCGGTTAAATTAGACGGCTTCCAGCCTACCGACCCTGTGTCTATCGGCAAGAAGTTGAACGAGATTGCCGATAAAGCGCGGACACACGGATTATCGGAACCTATCGGCTCGCTCTATGGTTTTACGCTCTTGGTAAAATCGGAAACCACCGTAAAGGACGGCTTCGATTTGGTGCAGAACCGTTTCTTTATCAAAGGCGAGGGAGAGATTTTGTATAACTACAATCACGGACACTTGGCAGCCGACCCGAAAACGGCGGCGCAAAATTTCCTGAATGCTCTCGATACCATGCCTGCCTTGTTGGAAAAATACAAGACGGACAACGAAAAGCTGATGAAAGATGTTCCAACGCTTAAAGCAGTGGTGGAAAGTCCGTGGAAGAAGGAGGACGAACTGAAAGCCTTGAAAGTGGAAATGACAGTCATGGAACGTAAAATAGAAACGTCCCTAAAGCCCATTGAACAGAGTGTGGGTATCATGGCGGGTGTTCCAAAGGAAGAAAACAAATTTGTACCCATGCCGGATAACCTGAAAGCAATTAAAGCTATAATGGGCGATGCGGTTGCTATGAGTTTTTCACAGGAAGACATTAAAAGTAAGAATTTTAGCATCAAAGGTCGCGGTTTCAAAATATAAATCCTTTTGTTAGCCATAAATGAGAGAAGCCCGCGCCTGTCATCTCGACGGTGCGGGCTTCTGTCTGAACAAAAAGATTTTAGGCAAAAAATATGCAGATTCAATTTCCGTCCGGCTCTTCGGTTTTGTCCTCGGTGTCTTCGGAGTTATTATCCGTATCTTCATCTTCGCCTTTAGCAAAATTGGCTTTAATAAAGGCTTCTACATCGCTCTCTTTATAAAAAGTTTTATGATAGATCATTTGATAGGGCAATTCACCTGACGAACGATAGCGTTGGAGCGTTCTTTTGCTGACATTAAGCATTTGGCAAACGTCCTGATTGTCCAAGAGTTTTTCGCCTTCCAGCAACTTCTCTTTGATGGCCATTTTTTCCAAATAGCTATCTATACGGTCAAACCGTATTATAAGTCGTTCAAACCATATTTGCATCCAGTCTTTTAATTCGTCGTTCATGCCCATAGCCTTTGAATTTTTGTTGATAATGCAAAGATCGGATGTTTATGGATGCCTGATAACGAGGTCGGTATGACTTTTCCTGAAAATATTTCTCAAATCACTCATATACAATATATTATGTGTATATTTTTCTCAAAAAAGCCAGACTAAAAAACACAGAAAAGGTCGGTATAAAGTTAACTATAAGCTCAAACACCCGATTTTGACCTGAATTAGTGTCAAAACCGGGTGTTTGAGAAGTATATACCGGATAATACCGACCCCGGGGTATCTTATTTTCTACCCATGCGTCGAAGTAAAGCATCTTTCAATTTATCAAGAAGTGGTGTAGGAGTATTTCTTATTTTTAAATCATCGAGAACTCGGGAAAGATTATTGTCCAACTGAATATTAAACACATTTTGTACGTATTCGTATAGTTGTGTAAGCGGAACATCACCAAACATTTTAGCACTATCCCATGAAAAGATTTGTTCTTGTAATTCAGTTTTCGTCCCTTTCCATGTCTTTTTGGTGGCAGGGAAATTAAAAGAATTGAACATCATTCCATTGTCATTCAATAGCTTTATTTCGTGTGTCAAATAGACCGAAAGCATATCATTTGCCAAAATTTTTGCTACTTTGAAATCGCAATTTGTAGAAAAATTAGGATCAAATTCGTGATTGAATGTTTCGAGATATTGTTCTGTGTCTATCTGACCACGCAGGAAATAAAGAGTATCTAAATGAGAAGAACATGAACGGTAATAACGGATAAAATCCAGCCGTTTAGCGTTATATTTATTTATACCGTCTAATATTTCGTTTAAGTATTCCCGTTGTTTGTCGATTCCTGTAGGACGATTCATTTCAATGTTATAGACTTTTCGGTAGTATATCAAACGGGAACATAATTTGGGTTTCGCATCTTTGAAAAAGAATATCTCCTCATCTTCATCCTTAAAACTGTATGATAAAACGAACGCTCTTAATTGCTTGAATGCCTCGGTAAGTACACGGGAAGCCTCCAAGGATTTTGTGATCATACTTGCTTCCGAGCATTCTATTTGCTCAATCTTTGTATCTATTTCTTTTTTCAGACGGGAAGTAAATTGAATCATATACTATATTTTAGTCCTCTTCTTCATGAAGTGTTTTCAGAAAAGCATACAGGAAGAGTGTACAACCAGTTAATATTAGTGATATTACTATTGATATGATTGAGAGTAAGTATATCATTACTTTATCTTTTCCATCGTTTATGCGTCCATAACCAGCCATACGGTTCTTCTTTGATGTTTTCAGTCAGCAGATCAACATAGTGCCAGGTTATTTCTCCTTCATTCATCAATTCCGCTTCGGGGCATACAGGGATGCACGTCACTTTATAATTTCCTTTTGATAGCTGAGTAATATGCAGATAGATAACTGCTGAGCGACTTATATGCGCCAACTTTTCCATGCCTGAAAAAATATATGTTTCCTGATTCAGCAACTCAAATTTGTATTTATCATCTTTTATCCGGGGACATTGGTCGGCCAGAAACAGGTAAACAGCAGGAGATGAGTTTTGCGTTAGGATATGACGTGCGACCGATTTATCGGATATTAACTTCATTCCAAAACGTGAACGAAGTTTAATCATCAGCTTGTTCATTATTCCCGACCGAAGGGATTTATAAACGGCATATATATCGTACTGGAGTTTATTTGGCATAAAGTTCAACATTTCCCAATTGCCACAATGTCCCAGACAGGCAATGACATTTCGTCCATAGTTTACGTGCTTATCTATCAGTTCCAAGTTTTCAAACGTTATTTTCTTATCGAGAACTTCTGCCGGAACGGATATACTTTTAAGTATTTCGGCAAAATAGGCAGTAAAACAAGTATAAAACTTTGCTACTATACAGCGTATCTCTCCATATTTCATATCGGGAAAAGAACGTGAAATATTTTGGATTACGACTGCTTTCCTGTATCCGATAATGTGATAAGCAAGTAAAAAAGCAAATGAAGACATTGCATACAGAAATGCCATAGGCAGCAGGCTTACGGCATAAGCAACACCATAGACACTTCTGTACACAATGATTTGTAACGCTTGCTTCATCTTAGAACTTATAGACTATTCCGATAGCTGCACCATGGCTTTTCATGGAGCTTCCTTTACCTTTATGCAGGTCTGTAAGCCCAAATTGATAACTTGCATTTATTTGCCAGTTTTTATTAAAGTCAT
>JAISFI010000028.1 GCA_031263685.1 Dysgonamonadaceae bacterium
GAGAAAGGGATTTGAAGCAGTTCGTCACCTTCGGAGAGGTCTTTGGTATCAAAAGCTCCATTTCCGGTATGGTACCAGGCAAAACCATCGTAGCCGGAAGTGGCTTGTTTCAGCGTAAAACTGTCGGTTTGCAGGTTGCCGATAAAGTTCCACCCAAACTGTGTGGGGCGAGTCGGACCGGTGTGGATGTTTACACTGAGAGATCTTTCTGCTTTGTTGAAAAAAGTTGGATTTGTTGCGGGAGCGGTTGCCGGAAAAATGAGCGACATTTCATTTTCCGGATAAATGAAATAAGCTTCGCCGGTGTTCAGGTTGGGATGATTGGTCAGGCTGATGCCATCATTCCCCAGCCATCTCCAGTTGGTGTCGCTTTTCCCGATGGTAGCCCGCTGGTTTCCATCGTATTTCAGCAGGTAATAATCCGTATCGAATGTTTGAGTTTCGTTCAAGCCTTTGATGGAGTTTATCTCTACATCGAAAGGGAAAGAGATGGAGTGATACTTTTCCGCATCTTCCGGCAAGAAATACATCAACACGCTGACTGATTTGGCGCTGTTGGAAAAAGAAAGGGTTCCGCTGTTGCGGAAGAGGCCGAACTTTTTGTGATGTGAAGCCAGCGTCAGACTGTCGGTGAAAGTCAGGGAGCCGCAGTTCACGAAGCGAGCATTTCCTGCCGGTACGGTATCCACTAACACCAGTCCGCCGAGATTGACACTGGCGGATGTGCCAATATATACATCGCCGGAAATATTGACCGGCATGGCGCCGTGTACGTCCGGCAGGAAACTCGAAGCCAGGAAAACCCGGCATATCACTATCACTCTAAAACACATTGCTTTGTTCGTTAAACTTTTCATTTTTTTCTGTTTTATAGTTCCTGTTTTTTATGATTTTGTTGCAACGATAATTCCTGGATTGCCACGCTCGGCGTAGCGTCCACGCCAATGTCGTCAATTTAAGCGCGAAATACAGGTTCGTCATTGCGAAGGCGAAGCCTGAAGCAATCCATAGTGTATGTTTTAGCTGGATTGCTTCCTGCTTCGTTCCTCGCGGTCGCAATGACGAGAGATGATTTTTTCTTAAGTTGACGACATTGGCGTCCATGCTACGTTGAATTATACTGCGCGCGGCATGGTTTTGTGCATTCTTCTCTGTTTGCAAATTACAAGAAGGTTGCTGTAGAGACGCGGCATGCCACGTCTCTACTTTGCGTCTGCTTGAATGTTGCAAGGACTGTTGCAAGGCAGGAGCCTGGCTTTTAACTCGACGTAACGTGGACGTTACGCCAAGCGAATGCGTTAAAAATAAATAATTTCTGTGATAGTTTTGTTCTTTCCCCGATATGCTTATCGGTCTTCGTAAGTAGAATTTACACCTTGGCTTAGATGTGTGTGTGTGTGTGTGTGTGTGTGTGTGTGTGTGTGTGTGTGTGTGTGTGTGTGTGTGTGTGTTACGAAATTATTCGGAACCTCCAAATGATTTCTGTTAAATAAATATAAACTCACACTGTTCATTTCCACAACTATCATAAAAAATTTTTCACTTTTCACTTTTCGTTTTTCACTTTTAAAAAGTTTGGCGCAAAAGTAATGCAAAAAATTGAAAAACAAAATATTCAGTGAGATTTTTTTACATTGAACTTCGGATTACCCTACAATCTCGTACCTGGCAAATTTCAGCAATAACTGTTTCTTTCCGAATTTCTCGAAATCTACGGTAGCCTTGGCATTTTCTATGTCGCCCTCCAGCGCGGTAACGCTACCGCTACCGAAACGTTCGTGGCGAATGATGTTTCCTACCGATAAATCTCCGATTTGCGATACCATTTTCTTTTGAGTAGCCTCCGTTGCAGGGAGTTTGGCGAAAGAAGGGGAAGAAAGTGTTTTTTCTTCCTTTTCTTCCCAGGGAGCTTTGAATGTTTCTGTTGTTGTAACATTTCTCCGGCGGGTAAAAGAAGGCATCCAGGAATCAACTTCTTTCAGATATTCCGGCATCTTCAGGTATTCGGGGTCAATGTCTTTCAGGAAACGGCTGGGTGATTTGGTTCTGTATTCTCCCAGTTGAAAACGGCTTTTGGCATAGCTCAATATACAGTTCTCTTCCGCCCGGGTGACGGCGACATAAAACAGACGCCGTTCTTCTTCCATCCCTTTCGGAGAACCAATGGCCATTGGCAGCGGGAAAAGTTCTTCTTCCATCCCGACAATCAAAACATTTTTAAATTCCAGTCCTTTGGAAGCATGGATTGTCATCATGGTAACCCGGTCGGAGGCTTCCTTTTCGTCGGCATCCCGCTCGGTATCGGTCATCAGGGCGACTTCGGCTAAAAAGTCGACTAATCCGAGATTTTGTATGCCTTCTTCTTTGCGGTTCTGGACGAAAGTTTTCAGGCTGTTCAGCAATTCTTCCATGTTTTGCACCCGGCTCAGCCCTTCGGGCGTTTTGTCGGCATACAGGTCGTTGACGATTCCGGTTTTTTGCATGATATTTTTACCCAGTATGTCGGCTTCTGCTGCTTCGTTCTGTTCGATGAAAGAGTCGACAAGCGCTTTATATCCGGCCAGCTTTGCCGCAGTTCCCGCATTGATGGGCAGGTCGTATTTGGCGGGATCGGACAGTACCGCCCACAGACTAATATTCTGTTCGATAGCCACATGGGTGATCTTGTTGATTGTTGTATTGCCTATTCCTCTTGCCGGATAGTTGATGGTGCGTTTCAACGCTTCTTCGTCGTGGGGATTGACCGTCATGCGGAAGTAGGCAATGATGTCTTTGATTTCTTTGCGCTGGAAGAAAGATAATCCTCCGTATATTTTATAAGGGATATTGTTTTTTCTCAGAGACTCTTCAAATATCCGGCTTTGAGCGTTGGTGCGGTACAGGATAGCGAAGTCTTTGTATGCGTACTGTTTTTGCATGCGCATTTCCGAGATGCGGGCGGCGATGGAGTAACCTTCCTCATAGTCGGAGTAGGCGCTTAGGACTTGTATTTTTTCGCCTTTTTCCTTTTCGGAATAGACTTTTTTGTGAATTTGCTCTACGTTTTTGCCGATGAGAGAATTGGCGGCATTAACAATCGTTTGCGTGGAACGATAGTTTTGTTCCAATTTGAAAATCCGGGTATCGGGATAAACATCTTTGAATTTCAGGATATTGTCGATGTTGGCTCCCCGAAAAGAGTATATGCTTTGTGCATCATCTCCCACCACGCAGACGTTTTGGTGGAGTTGTGCCAGTTGTTGCACGATAAGATGCTGTGCATAGTTGGTATCCTGATACTCATCGACCAGGATGGCTTGGAAATGCTGCTGGTATTTTTGCAGAATTTCCGGATAGTTGTGGAAGAGGATATTGGTGTATAGCAACAAATCGTCGAAATCCATCACTTCCGACTGGAAACAGCGGTTTTGATAAATTTGATAAATGATTTTGATATTTGGCATGTGAGAGCGAGTGTCATACTCAATCAGCTCTTTGTCGGCAGCATACTGTTCCGGAGTGAAAAGTGCATTTTTTGCATTGGAAATGCGGTTTTGAACAACGCCGGGTTTATAGGTTTTTTCGTCCAGATTGATTTCCTTGATGATTGTCCGGAGCAGGTTTTTGGAATCGGAAGCGTCGTAGATGGTGAAATTGGGGTCGAATCCGAGTACTCCGGCTTCCCTGCGCAGGATGCGGGAACAGATGGAGTGAAAAGTACCCATCCACAGTTGCCGGGCGGTTTCTTCTCCCACTAATCCGGCAATACGTTCTTTCATCTCGTTGGCCGCTTTGTTGGTGAACGTAAGCGCCAGTATCCGGTACGGATAGGTGCCCTGCAAAATCCGGTAAGCAATTTTGTAAGTCAGTACGCGCGTCTTCCCCGATCCTGCGCCGGCAATGACCAGCGAAGGGCCATCCTGATGTACAACGGCTTCCCGCTGACTTGGATTCAGTTGTTGTAAAAGTACCTCCATCAGTATGCGAGGATTTCTATTTCTACCAGTGCGTTTTTGGGAAGCGATTGTACGGCAACAGTCGAACGTGCGGGAAAAGGCGCTGTGAAAAATTCGGCATAAATTTCGTTCATGTCTGCGAAATCCGACATGGATGCGAGAAAGACGGTTGTTTTTACTACATCTTTCGGAGATTTGCCGGCTTCTTTCAAGATGGCATCGATGTTTTTCAGCACTTGGCTTGTCTGTTCTTTGATTCCTCCGGCAACGAGTTGTCCGGTGGCGGCGTCAATGCCGAGTTGTCCGGATAATACTAACATATTGTCAACACAGATGGCTTGACTGTATGGGCCAATAGCAGCAGGGGCGTAGAGAGATTGGATTACTTTTTTCATTGCTTTTTCTATATTTACTGTTTTTATGATTTATTGTCTTTATAGGGACGACTGTCTTTGTCTGACTACTTCAAAAGTTAAGATGGCGGCAGCGGCGGAAACGTTCAGAGAGGCGATCGTTCCGGAGAGCGGTATTTTAACGATTTCGTCACTGATACGCAGGTTGTCCGTTGCGACTCCCATGTCTTCGGCGCCCAAGACTAAGGCGACGGGAGTTGTATAATCGGCGTCGATATATTTTTTTTCGGCTCTTTCCGAGGCAGCGATCACCGTTACGCCACTGTCTTTCAGGAAACGAATAGCGTCTGTAATGCTTTTTTCTTTACAGACGGGTAGCGTATGTAAAGCGCCTGCAGAAGTCTTGATAGCGTCGGCATTGACGGTAACGCTATTTTTTGGAGGAATAACGATGGCGTCTACTCCGGCACATTCGCAGGTACGGGCGATGGCGCCGAAATTCCGGACGTCGGTGATCCCGTCCAATAACACGATGAAAGGCGATTTCCCTTCTTCATATAAGAAAGGAATGATGTCTTCCAATTTTTGATAGGTGATAGCAGGGATGAATGCGATGACGCCCTGGTGATTTTTGCGCGTCAACCGCTCTAATTTTTCCTGGGGAACCCGTTGTACAGGGATATTGGTTTCCCGTGCAATGGCAAACAATTCCCGTGTGAGTTCTCCCTGGAAGTCGCGTTTGATTAATACTTTGTCGACTTCTTTTCCTGCCTGTATGGCTTCAATAACGGCGCGGGCGCCGAAAATCATTTCGTTTTCTTTCATTCATTCATTCTTTTAAATACCTGTTAATAGTTCTTTCGCATTGGCGATGGCGGCTTCCGTCAAATTTGATCCGCTCAGCATCTGGGCAATCTCCCGAATGCGCTCATCGTGGCTCAGAAGGCGGATGTTGGTTTCCGTAGCGTCTTGCGTGTCATTTTTGTAGACGAAATAATGATGGTCGCCTTTGGCCGCGATTTGAGGGAGATGGGTGATGGTGATTACTTGCATAACTGTTCCTAAAGCTTTCATTATATCGCCCATTTTGTCTGCGATTTCTCCGGAAACGCCGGTGTCTATTTCGTCAAAAATAATACTTGGAAGCGCCATGGCGCCGGCAATTAGCGCTTTAACGCCCAACATCAGACGCGAGATTTCTCCTCCGGAAGCGATTTGCGAAACAGGCATCATCGCTACATTTTTATTGGCCGAGAAAAGGAATGTTACGGCATCCAGCCCGTAGCTGTCGACTTGCGGTTTTTGCTCCAAGCGGCAGGAAAATTGCATGTTGGGCATTCCCAGAACACTTACTTTATTGGTCAAATCTTTTTCTAACTGTCGGGCGGTTTTTCGCCGTATTTCGCTGATTTGTCCGGCAAACAGCAGTACTTGCGTGTATATTGTTTCGACTTCTTTTTCCCGGGCGGCGATTTGTTCTTCGGAATGTTCGATGGATGATAATTTTTTTTCCATGTCGTCCCGGATGGCAATCAGTTCTTCTACGGAACGTACCCGGTGTTTTTGCTGGAGAGAAAAGAGCATGTCCAATCTTTCGTTGAGCAGGGATAAGCGTTGAGGATCATATTCCATGTTTTCTTCGCGACTTTCGATTTCCGTCGACAGGTCTTTGATGTCCAAGTAGGCGCTTTCCAGCCGTTCGATTGTTTCCTGTGCCGGCGGATATATTTTTTGGATGGATTGGGTGGCAGATAATGCTTCTTTTAATTGCAGGACAATCCCATGTTCCTCATTGGTCAATAGCTGGGAAACGCTGAACAGCTTGCTTTTTATTTCTTCGACATGAGATAGCATTTCGATTTCCTGCTCCAGCAACGTTTGTTCTCCGGTCTTTAGATGGGCTTCGTCCAATTGTTTGTACTGATAGCGGAGGTAGTCTTCTTCCAGACGACTGTTTTCCGCTTCCTTTTTCAGTACATTCAGTTGTTTCTGAGCGGCGACGTACCGATTATACGTCTGCCGGTAGGCCGACAGTAAATCCGCCTGTCCGGTCAATGCATCCAATACCCGCATTTGGAAACGGTCATCGCCCAACAGCAGGTTTTGGTGCTGGGAATGGACGTCAATCAATCTGCCAACCAGTTCTTTCATGTCGTTCAACGCCACCGGAGTGTCATTGATGAACGCCCGCGATTTGCCGCTTACGTGAATTTCCCGTCGGATGATGCAATGCTGTGCATCGTATTCCCACGACTGTTCGGTAAAGAAACTTTCCAAATCGTAGGAAGCAATGTCAAAAACGCCTTCGATGATACATTTGTCTTTTCCCTGTTTGATAGATTTGGAGTCTGCCCGCTGTCCGAGAATCAGCGACAAGGCGCCTAAAATAATAGATTTACCGGCGCCGGTTTCTCCTGTAAGGACGGAAAATCCTTTATTGAAATCTATTTCTAACTTGGAGATTAATGCGTAATTTTGTATGGATAAAGCACTTAGCATGTTCAACTATTTAATTTCTTTTGATGGCTTCCAACTGGTTAGAGCGGGTGGGAAAAAGATTTGTCAGCAATTCATATCCTGCGTTTTTTTCCTGAGAGCTTGCTTTGGAATAGATGTTCACCACTTCATCTAATTTGCAGTCGGAAAAGAGTTGCAGTAAAATGGTACCCGGACGAGCTTCCCGGACTTCCTTCAGCGCCGGCAAAGCCTGGAGGATGGTTGTTCTGCCCCGGTCGGCATTGGCAACCATTTCGTCCAGTCCTTTGCGGTGATAGGTGTACCAGAGGGTTCGATAAGCATTTAACCCTTCGTCTGTGAATGCAGAGATGATACCGTGACGGCTGTTGGATTTTTCGAAAGGCGCCCAACCTGTCCACGTAACATTGGATTGAGCTTCCGTTGCGATCTGTTGCGCTGCGCGGAAATAGGCGCTTCCTCCCAGTGGTGCAAAGCTGTCGAAATCAAGTCCCAGTATAAGATAGGAATAGAACGACAGTACGGCTATTAAATTGCTTTCCAGGCGGTTTTCCTGATATTCGACAGGCATTCCTTCTATATAGCTGAAATCCCATTGAGGATCTCTGTAATTGAACAGATTAGAGGTGTATGTCGCGTTGTATACCGGTCGCTGGGCAGTGATTTGCAATTCGGCGTTGAAATTGCTTTCGTCCGATTGCTGGTTGATGATGATGTTGAATGTACAGTCTATCCGTTCCTGGGTGGAAAAAGTTGTTCCACTCCATTTTTGGGTATTGAGAAATTCAGTCAGCAAGTTTTCTAATGTTTTGAAAACCTGCTTGTTCGTTCCACTTATTTTATCTGCGTTGATGCTGACTTTGACGTTCATCTCCTGCGATTTTACCGTTTGAACGGATAAAAATATACCGATCAATAACGGCAGTACGATTGCGGTGGACAGATTCTTTTTCATTTCTTCTTTATTTCTTCTTCAATTCTTCCGATAATTTGTCGACAATATCTTCGGCGACTTCTTTTTTCGATTTTAATGGAAAATCTTGCCGGTTTCCGGCCGCATCTAGGAGGGTGATTTTATTGGTATCCGTCTGAAATCCGGCGCCTTCGTCCTGCAATGAGTTCAGGGCGATAAAGTCGAAATTTTTCTTTTTCAGTTTGTCGGCAGCATTTTTGTACTCATGATCGGTTTCCAGTGCGAAACCGACTAATGCCTGATGTGCTTTCTTTAACGATCCCAGCATAGCGGCAATATCCCGGTTGGCAATTAAGGAAATACTCCATTCTTCTTCCTTTCGTTTGATTTTTGTGCCGGCTTTTTCTTTCGGCCTGTAATCGGCTACAGCAGCGCAACAGACGGCGGCGTCCATCGCCGGAAAATATTTCAGGCAGGCGCGGTACATCTCTTCTGCCGATTCTACTTTAAAGACTTGTATATGCGGATGTTTTACCGTCAGGTTTACGGGGCCGCTGATCAAAAAAACTTCGGCTCCTCTGTTTGCACAGGCTTCGGCGATGGCATATCCCATTTTTCCGGAAGAATAGTTTCCGATGAAACGCACGGGATCTATTTTCTCATACGTGGGGCCTGCCGTTATTAAAATTCTTTTTTTTGAGAGATCCTGTTGGCGGCTAAAAAAGTTTTCTACAATGGAGATGATGTTGTCCGGCTCTTCCATTCTCCCTTTGCCTTCGAGTTTGCTGGCGAGGAAACCGCTTGCCGGCTCAATGATATGATTGCCGTAAGATTTGAGCAGATCCAAGTTACGTTGTGTGGAAGGGTGTGCGTACATATCCATGTCCATGGCCGGTGCGATGAAAACGGGGGCTTTCATAGACAGGTAGGTTGTTATCAGCATGTTGTCGGCAATACCGTTGGCCATTTTGCCGATACTGCTGGCTGTTGCCGGTGCGATGATCATGGCATCAGCCCACAGACCAATGTCTACATGACTGTGCCAAACGCCGGTATTGGCTGTAAAGAAATCGCAAATGACCGGTTTGCCGGTGAGCGCCGATAATGTAACCGGCGTGATAAACTCTTTGCCGAAAGGAGTGATGACGGCTTGTACCTCCACCTCTTTTTTGATGAATCCACGAATCATGTATGCCGCTTTGTATGCCGCTATACTGCCGGTGATGCCGATGATGATATTTTTTCCTGTCAACATGTTTTTTGCGTTTGTTGTAAAAGCGGTGCAAGTTAGTTATTTTTTTTGAATGGAGAACGTTCTTCGTTCTTCATTCTTCGTTCTTCATTTAAAAACACTACCTTTGCAAACTCAACAATTATTGACATCATTAATTTATGAAGCATATTCGCAATTTCTGTATCATTGCTCACATCGACCACGGCAAAAGTACGCTGGCCGACCGTCTGCTGGAATACACCAACACATTGGATAAAAAAGACCTGCAAGCGCAAGTATTAGACGATATGGAGTTGGAACGGGAACGGGGAATCACCATCAAGAGCCATGCCATTCAGATGGAATACGTCAAGGACGGACAGCCATACATACTCAATCTGATAGATACTCCGGGACACGTCGACTTTTCGTATGAAGTTTCTCGCTCCATTGCTGCTTGCGAAGGCGCCTTACTGATAGTAGACGCTGCCCAGGGGATTCAGGCTCAAACTATTTCCAATTTGTACATGGCAATAGAACATGATTTGGAGATCATCCCCATACTCAATAAAATAGATTTACCGCAAGCGAATCCGGACGAGGTTGAAGATCAGATTGTGGAACTTCTGGGATGTCCTCGAGAAGATATTTTGCGTGCCAGCGGAAAAACCGGCGAAGGTGTGTGGAAGGTACTGGATACTATTGTCGAAAAAATACCGGCGCCGAAAGGAGATCCGGATGCGCCGTTGCAAGCTTTGATTTTCGACTCGGTGTTTAATCCGTTTCGAGGTATTATCGCATATTTCAAAATTCTCAATGGAACTGTTCGAAGCGGAGATCTTGTGAAATTCTTCGCAACCGGAAAAGAATACGAGGCCGATGAAGTGGGCATACTGAAACTCAGTTTGTCTCCCCGCAATGCCATCGGCTGTGGTGATGTGGGTTATATCATTTCCGGCATCAAGACTTCCAAGGAAGTTAAAGTCGGCGATACGATTACGCATGTAAAGATACCTTGCAGTCGGGCTATTGAAGGATTTGAGGAAGTCAAACCGATGGTGTTCGCCGGACTTTATCCGGTGGAGACTGAAGATTTTGAAAATCTCCGGGCTTCGCTGGAAAAATTGCAGTTGAATGACGCTTCTTTGACGTTTCAACCGGAATCTTCCGTTGCTTTAGGGTTTGGGTTCCGTTGCGGTTTCCTGGGCTTGTTGCACATGGAAATTATACAGGAACGCTTGAACAGGGAGTTCGATATGGATGTGATTACAACCGTTCCCAACGTATCTTATAAGGTGTACGATAAAAAGGGAAATTGCCTCGAAGTTCACAATCCCGCCGGACTGCCGGATGCTACGTTGATAGAAAAGATTGAGGAGCCTTATATCCGAGCGTCGGTCATTACCAACACTACTTACATTGGCCCTATCATGACGTTGTGTTTGGGAAAAAGAGGGACACTCGTCAAACAGGATTATATTTCCGGCGACAGGGTGGAAATTATCTATGATCTGCCTCTGGGCGAGATTGTTATTGATTTCTACGATAAGTTGAAGAGTATTTCCAAGGGATATGCTTCATTCGATTATCACATGTATGACTATCGGCCGTCCAGATTAGTCAAATTGGACATTCTCCTGAACGGAGAACCGGTGGATGCTCTTTCTTCTCTTACGCATGTGGATAATGCGATCTCTTTCGGTCGCCGCATGTGTGAGAAGTTGAAGGAATTGATTCCCCGTCAACAGTTTGATATTGCCATTCAAGCGGCCATCGGCGCTAAAATCATCTCCAGAGAGACCATTAAAGCCGTCCGCAAAGACGTTACCGCCAAATGTTACGGTGGAGATATTTCCCGTAAACGTAAATTGCTCGAAAAGCAAAAAGAAGGAAAGAAGCGCATGAAGCAGGTAGGGAATGTAGAGGTGCCGCAGAAGGCTTTTTTGGCGGTGTTGAAGTTGGATTGAGGGAAGAAACGTGCTTTTGACACAGCCGCTTTAATTATTCATTATTTATCTGATTTTCAAAACAATAAGTGTATGTAAAAACACGTGCAGGTAACGGATAAGTAACGAACCAAACACTCTGGTTTACCATGTTTTGCAACGTTTCAAATAGCTCATTTGCAAAATTAGAAAATGTATTTTAATTATCCAAACTTTTTGTGGAATCATGAAGAAAAATGATGTTAATCAACTGTAATATAAAATATTATGAAATCCTGTTATTCATCTAATCCCGGACGTATAAATCCTCTTGCGGATGGAAAAACCACTTCTACTTGCCTGGTTATTTTTTGCAATAAAACAAGAATATCCAAGATTTCATCTTCATCCTCTCTGAATTTCTGATACAGATACCCCCATGCGCCTATATTCCGTTCAATAGAAACCAGTAATAATTTTGCATTACCAAGTGAATCATACGGATTTTGCCGTTCCTCTTTTTCTTCTTCCTGCGACATCAGCGCCCGGGTAAATTTTACTTCAATCAAATAGTGATACCACTGAATCACAGCAAGACAATCCGACAGCATCAAATCCTGTAAACGTATTTCCATACCCAAAGGCTCTTTTCCTTTCAATGAATCCAGCCAGGATTTAACCCGCTGACTGTATTGCCTT
>JAISFI010000034.1 GCA_031263685.1 Dysgonamonadaceae bacterium
ACCCTCTTTTAACTAATAGCTTTCAACTTTTGCACTACTTTTGCGCCTATGATAAGAAGCGTTCTTTGTTGTTTTGTGCAGTTATTTTGTGCAGTTGGATTTTTTCAACGAAGATAAAACAATGATTATCAACAAAGTATAACGCTATTGGTCAACCCCCTGTCGGGGTCACTCTGCAAAGTGTTTCCTTAGATTAAATCTCATCAGTTTATGGAGTATTCAGACTTATTCAACGCCGCCATTTGTGCAGGCAGAGAGCTTAACTTGCTTTCGGATGCACAAATCAGGGAAGTATTACATGCAATAGCCGATGCTGCCATCGCCCAGACACCTTATATCCTGGCCGAAAATCAAAAAGATTTAGACAAATTAGAACGGAACGATGCGAAATTCGATCGTCTGTTACTGACTTCCGAACGGATCGCTGGTATTGCATCCGACATAAGGAATGTGGCTCAACTTCCGTCTCCATTAGGCAAAACCCTGCTGGAAGACGTTCGTCCCAACGGATTGAAAATAAAAAAAGTAACAGTACCGTTTGGCGTTATCGGCATAATCTATGAAGCGCGGCCAAATGTCAGTTTTGATGTTTTTTCCCTGTGTTTCAAGTCCGGCAATGTCTGTTTGCTCAAAGGAGGATCGGATGCGGAAAATTCTAATAAAGCGATCGCTGGTATCATCCGTGAGGTACTGAAGCAGTGTCATATCAACCCCGATTGCTGTACGCTTTTACCGGCTGACCGGGAGGCGACACATGCACTGCTGAATGCTGTCGGATTCGTAGACCTGATTATCCCCAGAGGAAGTAAAAGCTTGATTGATTACGTTCGGGAACATGCTAAAGTTCCCGTCATTGAAACCGGCGCCGGTATTTGCCATACTTATTTTGATGTCTACGGAGATATGGAAATTGCCAGAGTGGTGGTTAACAATGCGAAAACAAGGCGTGTCGGCGTGTGCAATGCATTGGATTGCCTGATTATTCATCGGGATCGCCTGCCGGATCTTCCCTATATCTGCGAATTATTATCGACTGCTCATGTAATGATCTATGCCGATGAAGCTTCCCTGCAGGCATTGGAAGGAAAATATCCCGCCTCCCTGTTACAACATGCTCGCCCGGAAAGTTACGGCACCGAATTTTTAGATTACAAGATGAGTATCAAGACTGTAAACAGTCTGGAAGAAGCCATTCTACACATCGATCGGTACAGTTCCAGGCACAGTGAATGTATCATTACAGCAAATCTGGATCATATTGCGCTGTTTGAGAAAAGAGTAGATGCAGCTTGCGTCTATTCCAATACTTCCACAGCTTTCAGCGACGGCGCTCAATTCGGATTAGGCGCCGAGATAGGTATCAGTACACAAAAACTCCATGCCAGGGGGCCTATGGCGCTCCGGGAACTGACCAGCTATAAATGGATTATCAGGGGAGAAGGACAGATAAGACAATCATAAAAAAGCCTTACAAACAATAAAAGATAACAATGAAAACATTTACAAACGTAAAAGATTTAGGAGATTTAAAACAAGCATTATCGGAAGCAGCATCCGTCAAACAAAATCGCTTTGCCTGTAAACATTTGGGAGAAAACAAAACCCTGATGATGGTATTCTTCAATTCCAGTCTGCGTACCCGGCTGAGTACTCAGAAAGCAGCCCTCAATCTGAGCATGAACACCATCGTCCTTGACATCAACCAGGGCGCCTGGAAATTAGAAACCGAAAGAGGAGTTATCATGGATGGCGACAAACCGGAGCATATCCTGGAAGCGATTCCGGTAATGGGGTCTTATTGCGACGTTATCGGCGTACGTTCTTTCGCTCAATTCGAGCGTAAGAGCGATGATTACACCGAGAAAATTCTCAACCAGTTCATTCGCTATTCCGGCAAACCGGTTTTCAGTATGGAAAGCGCTACTGTGCATCCACTGCAAGCTTTTGCCGATTTGATTACGATTGAAGAATATAAAAAGAAAGAGCGTCCGAAAGTCGTCCTCACATGGGCGCCTCACCCGCGAGCGCTTCCTCAGGCGGTGCCTAATTCATTTGCCGATTTTATGAATGAGGCAGAGGTTGAATTTGTCATCACACATCCCGAAGGATATGAATTGGATGAACAATTTGTTCGCGGCGCACGCGTTGAGTATGATCAACGCAAAGCATTTGCCAACGCCGATTTTATCTATGCCAAGAACTGGTCTGCCTACGCCGATCCATACTATGGACAAATCCTCAGCAAGGACATGAACTGGACGGTAGATACCGCTAAAATGGCGCTGACGAACAATGCTTATTTCATGCACTGCCTCCCCGTGCGTCGAAATATGATTGTCACAGACGATGTTATCGAAAGTCCTCAATCTATTGTCATCCCGGAAGCTGCGAATCGGGAAATATCGGCTCAAGTGGTTTTGATGAGAATTTTGAGGGAGCAGTAACCTGCGTCAATCCAACGGATTGCATTAAATCGTTGATAATGGCTTCCGGCTGATACGACTTGGCTCTTTCCAATGCCGATGATCTAAATGTCGCTTTTGAATCACTGTTCAAAAATGCAAGAATACTTTCCGGCATTTCCTGTTTGTTGTTGACCAAAAATCCGTCAATGCCATTCCGGATAATGTCTTTGGGGCCTTTGGCATTATATGCGATTACAGGTAGTCCGCAACTCAGCGACTCCAGTACCACATTGCAAAAAGTGTCGAAACGGGACGGAAGTACCAGTAAATCGGCAGAAGAATAAATCTCCGGTAATCGCTCCTGACCAATCCAACCCATAAATACAGCATCCGGATTTTCTTCCTGGAGTTGTTCGAGAACAGGCCCCTCTCCTACCACCACCAGTCGAACAAACTCGTTCTTTTGTTTGACCTGTTCGTAAATAGAGGTCAATTCCAGGACGCCTTTTTCCTTACTTAACCGGCCAACATACAGCAAAACAGGATTTTCGTCCGTAAGACCGAAATGCTTTTTTTTATCAGGGAAAGCAGGTTGAAAGGATCTATCTATCCAGTGAGCCGTCTGATGCACTTTTTCGGACGCTATGTTCATTTGCGTACCCGAAAGCCATGCCTTCTGGTCTGAGTTGAGAACAAATATATGGTCGAACGCCTGGTAAAAAGTGCGCAACATGCGACGGAGACGGTTTAAATGATGCCCTTCGATTCCCAGCGCTTTTCGGGCAAACATCAGCCAGTCTGTGTGCATGTAGAAAGAAGCTTCAACGGTATAGGCATGTTTCAGGTACAGGGCGCAAAGCCCCATGATTCCTTCGGTAGAGCAGATAATCCGGTCGTATTCTCCGGATACAAATAGATTATGCAGTTGAACGAAATCAGGAATTTTGAATGTATAATCGTTATAGAGGGGCAAAGAAAATTCTTTCACCGGGTGCAGTACGACTAAATTTTCATCGGCCTGTAAAATGGAGCTACAGGTAACAATGTCTATCGGCAGCTTACGTGTCTTTATCTCGGCGTGCATTGCTTTCAAAAACACGGAAATACCATTTTTTTCGCCAAAAGTATCCGTCAGCCACAAAACACGTTTCGGATGTTCAAAGCGCCCCAGGCGTCCCGAAAAGTCACGGAGCAGCGAACGGGTATGATACATGGCCTTCGCGCCGGCAAAATGCGCCGACAGAATAAACAAAGTCCCGAAAAAAGGGAATGATAAACCATCCAAAAATTCAGAGAGATCGAAAGTATTTTTGGGTCTTTTATCATCAGTCTGCAAATAAGCCCGGATATTGCCCGGCAATTCCAGCCTTTCCATGAGCGTGTTGAAAGAGTCTCCTTTGAGATATGCAGCTATGTCGGCTTTATGTAATTTCTTTTCCAGTCGCTTGGTCAGTATCACATATAATTGCCTGTTCATCATCAGAATCGAACGATAATAACCGTCAATCAAAGAATGACCGGTTTGTTTGTGCTTTTGAGCAATATGTATCGTTTCGTCAAAGACAGGTTGATAGATTGGTTTGAGTGTCATCTTCTGCAGGAAAGAAGGCCTTTCGCCCATCATGCTTTCGTGGAAAATCCGGATAAAGGAAGTTGTAACTTTATGTCTTTGCACTTCGCAGAAAAGATTGGAAACAATGAATGAAATCAATTTTTCGGAAGCGCTTCCCTTGTGAAGCAACAAACGCACCAATCCTGCGTCTTTATAATTCAGGGCGATTTGGCAGGCATAGTCTAAAAAGGCGATGGTCATCTTTTCTGCATTCTGATAAGTTCCGTAAGGAGCCATCTCTCCTTTCCGGATGGCTTCCAAAGCCAGGCTGGAGCGTGATTCGGTCTTAAGCCTTTGTTCCAGCGCCGGTATATGCAGATACGTTCCGGTCATGCCGGCAAATATTCCTGTATGGCAATCCGATCCGCCGGACATGGATTTACGATAGGGATCGGAGCAAAAACGAAACGGGTCAATCCCGAAATCTCCGGCATAACGGTCGATATCTGCAGGGGTAGTTTGTCGCAACCATTCCGCGACAAGGATGTTTTGCCAGCTATCCCGTTGCCCGTTCAATACTTCAAAGCGTTCGAATACGAGCAACATTTTGTTGAAAAAAGCTTCGGGCGGAGATTCTCTGGCCGTGTAATGGAACAGCGGATGCGCCCATATTGTGGGAATCTGTTGCTCGTGGGCATATTCCAAAAAAGGATATATGTTTTTGCGAAGTTTGTTTAATTTCACTTCCTGTTCGGGTGTAAATCCGTAGGTTAAAACATGTATGCCGATGCCAAAATCGGGAACCATACAACTAAATTCCGCTGCTGTCAGGATGTCGTATCCTTTGTCCTGAAGCGCATAGCACGAACGTGCATTGTTGTGATTGGTAATGGTATAGGTGTCGCACCGGTTTTTATTTAACTCCTCCAGTAATTTTTGGCTTGACAGCCATGTTTCGGGAACATTGAGTATTCGTCCTATCAACTCGTCGGGCACATCACTGTTGAAGTCGTGGCAGTGAAGGTCGATTTTGAGTATTTCTTCGGAAGGAAATCTGCGTTGCTGGTCCAGCAGAAATTGATTTAATGCGTCTCTGAGTGTTTGTTGAAAATTTGGCGTCATTTAGCGTCATTTTTGTTTGTGCAAAAGTAACTGCCAAATATTACAAACAGATTAAAAAACAATAACTAATCAGTTACGGAAAATAATAATCACAGCTATTTATCGAACGATCAATTTTCCCCCGTAATATTGATTATCCGCCTTTATCCGATAAATGTAAAGACCGGGATGAATGTTCCGAAGGATAATGGGCTGATGCGTCCGGGCGTCATTTTGTTCCAAGACGACATGCCCGTTCGCATCGAATAAAAGAACGGAGATGTCGGTAAGCGTATGGCCAGGCAGGGAAACCGTTATGTATTTGGAGGCGGGATTAGGATATATGTTAATAGTTCCCGTGTATATACTGTCTATAATGGCGTTTGTCTGTGATGTCGCCGGGTAATAATAAGTTCCCGTTTCGTATAATATCCAGGCTTCGCCGTCTTCCTTCCCAAGATAACGTTTTTCTTTGCTTATCCGGTTAAACGTTTTATCATACGTGTAGATAGATTGTGTTTGGGCGAGCCAGTCATTTCGTAGCAGATCCCATGTAAAATTACGGATGGTGAGTGGGCGACCGGTTGCGTCATATTCGGCTTCATATTTGTTTTTTCCTGCCCACTGGTTTGAGTGAAGGTACCAATTGTAATCGGCAGACAAAAGCAACTGTCCCTGTACATCGTAAGCATATTCGGATTGCTGTTGATTTCTCCAAACTGTCATTACCGGATCCCATGTCTGCAAAGCGGACAAAATTCTCTTGCCCTGTTCGTTATATGCAAAAGAATATTTAAGATTAGGTAGCCAGTCGTTTATCCACCTATCCCATGAAAAATCAAGGTAGCTTATCAAATGCTTGTTTTCATCAAAAACAGATACGTATTTTGTCTGGTTTACCCATGCTCCGGTCAAAGAGTCGTCCCACTCATAGCCGGTACACAGGATCGTATGTGTGTCAGGATATGCATATTCGTATTTGTCGCCATATATCCATTTATTGGAAGAAACGTTCCACATATAGCTGATATACGAAAGTTGGTTTCCGTGGACGTCGTCCGTAAATTCATACTTATGGGCAGATTCCCAAGCATTTGTCGTGTTATTCCATGTATAATTGAGTATGCGGCGGGTTGAGTTCTCATCAAAATAGCTGTATTTGGCGTATTTAACCCATACTTCCGAAGATTGTTTGCCGATGTAATCTATGGATTCGTCAAGTTTACCGTCCTGATTATAGGAATATTCCGATTTATAGGCGTCTATCCAACCGCCGGACAAACTATCCCAGTCACAATGGACATGCCAGCGTATCCGATTATTGTCATCAAAGAAACTTGTTTCTTTCAATTGACCACTCCAAACTCCGGCATTCCGGCAATAATATTCGTAGCGTATCCGGTTACCATTACTGTCGTAAGCATATTCATACCGGGAAGATTCTTCCCATTCGGAAATGATTTTGTTCCAACGATAAGAAGAGAATCTGGTAAGATTACAGTTTTCATCATAAGCATATTCGTAGCTATAGACGCCAAGGCGGAGATCGTTGATGCTATCCCAATCATAATAAGCATAGTAAGTGTAATGGCCGAGAGAATCATACGCATATTCGTATTCATGGTCAATCTTCCAGTTATTTTCCACTAAATTCCACCGATAATGGAATTTAGCGGTTTTGTTATTTGTGCTGTCGTATGCATATTCGTCTTTTGTCCTGTTATTTTCGGAGCCATCTCTGTACACGATGCTGTCGAGTAAATTTCTTTCCTGTACACCATGATTCGACACTCCTTTCGCTGTAGAGACAATCATCAGGAAAAAAGAGATAAACAATGCCGCCAACCGGATGTTTTTCATAAGATACGTTAGAGAGATAAAAACCCGGCAGACATATTCAAACTGCCCATATCAATGAATATGCTGCCGGAATTATTATGTTCAATGATTCCTTTGCCGAATTATTTTTTCTTCAGCGCTTCAAAAATCAATGCTTCCAATGTATCTGCCAGTTCTGGATTATCCCGCAGGCATTCTTTGGAAGCTTCGCGTCCCTGAGCCAACTTGGTATCGTTATAGCTGAACCAGGAACCGCTTTTTTTGACGATTCCCAAGTCTGTTCCCAAGTCTATAATTTCTCCGATTTTGGAAATGCCTTCTCCAAACATAATATCAAACTCGGCCTTGCGGAAAGGTGGCGCCACTTTATTTTTTACCACTTTTACACGGGTTTGATTGCCTTTCACTTCTTCTCCGTCTTTGATGGCGGTAGATTTGCGGATGTCCAGGCGGACAGAGGCATAGAATTTCAGTGCATTCCCTCCCGTCGTTGTTTCCGGATTTCCGAACATAACGCCGATTTTATCTCTCAACTGGTTGATAAATATACACGTTGTGTTGGTTTTATTGATGGCAGCCGTTAGTTTTCTCAGTGCCTGCGACATCAGGCGGGCTTGCAGTCCCATCTTGGAATCGCCCATCTCGCCTTCCAGTTCTGCTTTGGGTGTCAAAGCGGCAACCGAGTCGATGACGATGATGTCGATGGCCGACGACCGTATCAGTTGTTCCGTAATTTCCAACGCCTGTTCTCCGGAATCCGGTTGAGAGATCCAGAGATTTTCTACGTCGACGCCCAATTTCTCCGCATAAAAACGGTCGAAAGCATGTTCTGCATCAATGAAAGCGGCAATTCCTCCCGCTTTTTGCGCTTCGGCGATAGCATGAATAGCCAAGGTTGTTTTACCGGAAGATTCTGGCCCGTAAATTTCAATGACGCGGCCTCTCGGATAACCGCCAACGCCTAATGCTGCGTCCAAACCGATAGAGCCTGTCGGTATAACAGCGATCTCTTCTACGATGTTATCGCCCATTTTCATGATGGAACCTTTACCGTAGCTCTTTTCAATTTTGTCCATCGCCGCATGTAAAGCTTTCAGTTTCTCTGCGTTAGGAGCCGTTTTACTTCCCGTTTCCGTGTTGTTTGTTTTTTCTGACATGTTTTTTGTTTTAATAAAATGAATATACAATAAATATATATGTGCCCGTTAAGGCTGGTTTTTACACTTTACAGTTCCAGATCGATATTGAACAGCTCGTGCCAGGGTAGTCCCTGTTTATTTAACTGTTCCATGAACGGATCCGGATCAAATTCTTCTACATTGAACACACCGGGTTTTTTCCAAAGCCCCTGCACGAACATCATCGCCCCAATCATGGCGGGAACGCCGGTGGTATAGCTAACGCCCTGCGTACCGGTTTCTTTGTAAGCATCCTGATGTTTGCAATTATTATAAACGTAGTAAGTTAGTTTTTGACCGTTCCTGTCCAAACCGGAAATCCGGCAGCCGATAGAGGTTTCACCCGTATAATTTTCGCCCAATTCACCCGGATTGGGCAGCACCGCTTTCAGGAATTGTATCGGAACAATTTCGACGCCATTATACAGAATCGGATCTATCCGCGCCATACCGATGTTTTGAATGACACGAAGATGTGTCAGGTATTCCTGTCCGAAAGTCATCCAAAAACGGGCGCGTTGCAGGCTGGGGAAATTCTTGACCAGCGACTCCAATTCTTCATGATAAATCACGTAAGATTCTTTAGGGCCGATGTTCGGATAATTCAACGCCCGATGTATTTCATGCGGGTCTGTATAAATCCACTGTCCATCTTTCCAGTATTTTCCCGGTTGGGTCACTTCCCGAATATTGATTTCCGGATTGAAATTGGTCGCAAAAGCTTTACCATGATCGCCGGCATTACAATCTACGATGTCGAGGAATTGCATTTCACTAAAATGATGTTTCGCGGCATACGCCGTATAAACTCCGGTTACTCCCGGATCGAATCCGCAACCCAGGATAGCCGTTAAACCGGCTTCCTTAAACCGTTCACGGTAAGCCCATTGCCATTTATACTCGAATTTAGCTTCATCCAGTGGCTCGTAGTTCGCTGTATCCAGGTAATTTACACCACAAGCCAGACAAGCGTCCATGATGGAAAGATCCTGATAAGGAAGCGCTACGTTGATGACTAATTCCGGTTGAACGGCTTTGAACAATGCGATCAGTTCGTCCGTTTTATCCGCATCTACCTGCGCCGTCTTTATTTTATTTCCACCTGTTTTCCGGTGAACAGCATCGGCTATCGCATTGCATTTAGCAAGCGTGCGACTGGCCAGTGTGATATCCGTAAATACTGTTGCCTGTTGGGCTAACTTGTGTGCGACGACCGTTCCCACACCTCCAGCTCCGATAATAAGAACTTTACTCATTAATTTTATTATTAATTTGAGGCTGGCTAAAAAGCCCGATTGCTTCACACATTCGCAATGACGAAAACAAACGCAATGACGAAAAACAAGCTTTTTAGACAAACCTCTTTACATTCGCAGGCAAATATACAAGATTTTTTCAGAACAGAAAAAATTAACAAAAATCATTTGCAAAAAATTTGTCTCTATACTACTTTTGCACTTCACTAAAAGACAATATAAAAGATGAAACATTCGCATATTAAATGTTCTGCGTATAGCGTTCGGCGCTTATGCCGATTTATTGTGTTTCCGGCAGTGTTTGCGTTGCTGTTTGCTTCCTGCATCAGTGATGATGGAGAAAATTCAACGACTTATTATGGGCATCCGTTGATCGTCAGCGAAGAATCCGGCCTCTATCCCGTCGTATTGTCCCAATTTGCATATAGCCCGAAATTTTATGCTCCTGCCTTGGAAGGTAAAGTTTCTCCGGGAGATTGTCTGCTGGCTAATTTTACGATAAATTTCGACGAACAGTCGGCCAGTGACAAATATTATATAATTACCGACATGGTGTACGATATATTGGATAAAATCGTTCCAACTCCCGTAACAATGCCAACAGATACACTGAGCGAGGAATATCCCGATATTATCTACGATTTGATACTTCGCAATGATGAAGACAAAAATCTGGTACTGATTGATCGAACTGCTTTTATCATACTGACCCAACGGGCAGATCAGGGAAATAAGTTTTCTTACCGAATGGTATGGGTGGAAAATGAAGATGAGACTGTAAATCCGGTACTGCACCTCAGTCTCAAAGCCGAAGGAGAAAAAGTTCCTTCCGATGAAGGCCTCGTCATTCAAGCGGTTGATCTCCGTAATTTTTTGAATAGACTTATCGCTTCATCTCCGCAGACGAGTTCATTCAACATAGACATCCGATATTATGCAGGAATAGACGATAACGGCGTTGCCATTTACAAAACTTCTTCCTTTCAAGTGCCGGTTTCCAAATAAAAAATGTTCAGGATAGAAAGATGTTCAGGAAAATATTTCAACGCATATATTTTATCATCATCCAACCGGCCAAAGAGTGGCGAAAGTTGGGAGAGGAAGAGATTGCTCACGAACGCTTTCTTGCGGTTTATTTTTATCCGCTGTTAGGAATATTAACGTTGGCCGCCTTTGTCGGGAATATATTGTCGACAAAGACGATTGAATTGGCATTGAAAATTTCCATTCAAGAGGTCGTCGCTTTTTTTTCCGGCTTTTATCTCTCGGTGTTTCTGTTGAAGGAAATCATCAACCGCAAATTTACTGCCGCAAATATCAAACGAACTTCCTGTTTTATTGTCTATGCTTCTTCTCTGATTTATATGATAGCCATAGTGGTTTCTTTATTTGGAGAGCAATTTCAGGTAATATACCTGCTGCTTCCATATACAGTTTACATCATTTGGGAAGGCGCACGGGCTTATATGGGAATCCGGGAAGAGCAGCAAATCAGTTTTTCCATTGTCTCGTCCCTGATCGTTTTAATACCCTATCTGATTCGTTATTTTATTGACAAATTTATGCTTATAACTCCACATGCAGGCGGATAAAAATATCAACATAAAAAATAAACGGGCAACATTCGATTATGAATTGATCGAAACATTTGTCGCCGGCATCGTTCTGACCGGTACGGAAATAAAATCCATCCGCTTGGGAAAAGCCGGCCTGACGGATACTTATTGCGTGATACATCACAATGAGTTATGGCTGAAAAACATGTACATCTCCGAATATTTTTACGGCTCTTACAACAATCATGAAGCCCGCAGAGACCGTAAACTGCTCTTAAACCGCAAAGAGATCAACAAAATATCCCGCCTGACCAAAGATGTTGGTTTTACGATTGTCCCTACCCGCGTATTCATCAACGAAAAAGGCCTGGCAAAAATCGTCGTGGCCGTAGCCAAAGGTAAAAAGGCATACGATAAACGGGAAGCGATCAAAGAACGGGATGATAAGCGGGCGATGGGGAGGGCATTTTTGAAGTAAGTGGAAACAGAAAACGGCAAATCTTTTTCAGATTTGCCGTTTTCTGTGAATGTGATAAAGCCGTTAGAGATGGACTGAATATTGTTGTGCTGTATAATGCTGTTCCAATATTATGTCCGAACAACAAAATATAGAATTTCAAAAATAATAGCATTGATAAAAAATAACAACCATATTTCCACCGCAAAAATGGCAACTATTCTTTCTGTCAGCAGACAAACAATATTAAGAGATATTGAAAAATTGAAACAATCTTACGGAAGATTTTGTTTTTCATTTTTTTTCATTACTTTTGCGCCAAACTTTTTAAAAGTGAAAAGAGAAAAACGAAAAGTGTAAAGTTTTTATTTATGATAGTTGTGGAAATGAGCAATAGTGTTTTGTATTTATTTAACGAAAATTATTTGGATGTTCCGAATAATTTCGCAACACACACACACACACACACACACACACACACACACACACACACACACACACACATCTAAGCTAAGGTGTAGATTCTACTTACAAAGACCGATAAGTGCGTCGGGAAAAGAACAAAGCTACCATAATAATTATTTATTTTTAACATTCTCAAGGGCATTACACGCCATGCTTCCGCTCGGCATAGCGTCCACGCTACGTCGAGTTAAAGGCAAGGCTCCTGCCTTGCAACATATACGCTGCAAGCGTGGACGCTTGCTTTTAGCACGACGTAGCGAAGACGCTACACCGAGCGGGACTTACCATGTCCTGCCGCCTGCTGGATTGCTTCGCCGCGAGCGGCTCGCAATGACGGGTAGAGAGGAGGCAGATACGCGTAATGAGCATCGTCATTGCCGTTCCTCCCTCCACGTCATTGCGAAGGCGAAGCCTGAAGCAATCCAGGAATTATCGTCGCAACAAAATCATAAAAAACAGGAACTATAAAACAGAATAAAATGAAAAATTTAACGAACAAAGCAATGTGTTTTAGAGTGATAGTGATAT
>JAISFI010000046.1 GCA_031263685.1 Dysgonamonadaceae bacterium
GCGCAAACGAAGACCTACGCTGCTCAAAAAGGCGCTTCGCGCGATGATGCCGCTTGGGAAAACAATTTGGCTGCCTATCGCATGTACAGCAAAAAACTGCTCACTTCGGAACCGAATACGGCCAACGGTGTCGATCTTTGGCTCAAAAAACAGGAAAATCCCATCATCGATAAAATGTACACTTATGCCGATTACCATTCCGAAAAAACGGAAGGCGTAGATGCCTATTCGGTCGATGGGAAGACCTTGGGTGCCGGAGGCATAGTCGCTTACGTCAGCAGCAAATTGTGGTTGCACGATCCTTATGACGAATATCAATTAATTGAGCACGGCCCGTTACGTTCGGAATTTCTGCTCACCTATAATAAGGTAGAGATTAATGGCGATTACTATACAAAAACTGTTCGTATAACAACGAATGCCGATGGTTTGCTCAACAAGGCCGTTGTGAAACTGGAAGGAAAAGTAAAGGCGATGAAATTGGCAGCAGGTATTTATAAACATTTGGCTACCAAGTTTGGGAATACCAATCCAAGCCCGACTGTTTTTCAAACAGAAGCAAATCTGATTGGTTTTGCCGAAAATAAAAGCGAAGGAACCGTTACTTCCCCCAATGCCCGTGTATTCGAAGGCGTTTACATGCCTGGCGTTACTACCGTGAGTACCCTCAGCGACCATCTGACGATCTTGTCCGATTATGTGGTGGGTACGGAATTTACCTATTATTTCGGTGGCGGCTGGAATATTTTCCCTGCCGAAAGATATGCCGATGATCAGGCTTGGTTTGACGCTTTGAAACAATTCAAGGAATGTGTATCCAATCCGCTTTATCAGACGATTCTGCCCTCCAAAGAGGAAATCATTAATACGGCTGTCCGTGTGAATAATGCCTGGATTGCCAGCCACTCCGATCCGGGAAATAATCTCTGGGCAAGGTCTGTATACAATATGGGAAATATCGATTTTTACAAGGTTTATCCTAAAAAAGCGTATTTAGACTATGCTTATGCCTGGGCGGTCAAAAATAACTGGGCGGTAAGCGGCGGCCCAAGTACCACCGATGCCGACAATCACACTTGCGGCCAAACTTATATCGACCTCTACAACTTGGACGAAACCCAAGTTGCTTCCCGCATAACGCCCATCAAAAGCGCAATCGACCACCGGATAGCCAATAATCCCAAGTCGGACGACTGGTGGTGGATCGACGCCATGCTGATGGCGATGCCGACAATGGCACGATTGGGCATTGTTTACGATAATGTGACGTATTTTGATAAAATGTACGATTTGTTTGCCCATATCAGGGATAGCCTGGTCGTTACGAGCCGGACAAACCTCTGGCCGTCGGAATATCGGAATTCGTATGGAGTAGGCCCCATTCTTCGCGGATACGAAGAATATGGCGGTTTGTACAATGCAGCAGACGGCTTTTGGTGGCGTGACTGGGGGTTCAAACCCGATGTACCTCCTAAGAAAGATCCCAATAACAGTCTTCTGACAGACGTACCCAAAATATCGCCCAATGGTAAAAATATCTACTGGGCGCGGGGAAATGGCTGGGTAATTGCTGCAATGGCCCGTACGCTTCAGCTTTTACCGGAAACTGATGTGCATCGGGCAGCATACGTGGCAATATTGACAAACATGTCTGCCGCCCTGAAAGAATGTCAAAGAACCGACGGATTTTGGAACATGAATCTGGATGACGCGAATCATTTACCCGGCCCCGAAACCAGCGGAACAGCCCTGTTCACGTATGGCATCGCCTGGGGAATTAATAATGGCTTGCTGGACAGCGCTGAATATATGCCCGTAGTAGCTAAATCATGGAAAGCTCTCGCCAGCATAGCCGTTCAACCGAACGGAGATTTGAAATTTACGCAGAATGTAGGCGAATCGCCGATTAATCCCAGTAACCTTGCTACAAATGTGGACTTTGGTGTCGGGGCTTTCCTGCTGGCTGCAAGCGAAATGGTCCAATTGGCGCCCGGCGAAATACCGGAAATTCCGCTACTTCCGCTTGGTTTGGAATCGGTTGTTCTTCAAGATTCTACACATGTACGGGTAACTTTCGATAGCGATATAGATCCGGTTTCCGCTCAAGTTGCGTCCAACTATACAATCAGCGGAGCAAGCGTCAGCACGGCGGTGCTTAGTGGCGCAAACGCTGTAATCCTTACTACCGGCGAAGTGCTGGACTATGGCCGCTATACGCTGTCGGTGAATGATGTGAAAAGTGCCGACGGCAATCCGGCAGAACCTTCAGCGAGTAAAATATTTATCCGCACCGTTCCGCTTACGCCAATTGAGGCTTCGTCGGTTACGGTTACGGCTATCGGAAACCAAGCCGGAAATCCACCGAGCAATGCCATTGATAATAACTTGAGTACACGTTGGGCGCAAGCGGGATTCGGACAGTGGATTAAATTTGACCTGAAAAAAGAGGTCAACATTCGAGCCGTCGATTTAGCTTTTTATCTGGGCGACCAACGGATTGCTTATTTTGACATAGAACTGTCGTCAGATAATTTAACCTTCACAAAAGTACTTACCGGCGGCACGTCCAGTGGTCTGACCAACGAGTTGGAAAGATATGCTTTTCCTGAGCAACAAGCGAGATATGTGAGAATTATCTGCAACAGTAACTCTTCCGGCGGCGAAAACTGGAACAGCATCACCGAAGCGCGTATCGTATACGACGACGGTTTAAGTGGAATAGAGCATCCTTCTTACACCGAGCAATGGTTAACCTTGTCTCCCAACCCTTTATCCGGAGAACATTTAACCATCGTCTTAAATGAAAAACTGTCGGGCATAGCGCACATCTTGATCTTTGACACTAACGGGAAATGTTATCTTTCTCAGTCCAAAGAAATAAAAGAACATAAAATAGTGATCGATACTCCGGCACTTCCTGCCGGCACCTACATTCTAAGCCTTGAAAATGGTCGGCTGAAAGTGAGCGAAACGTTGCTGGTAAGAACGAAGTAAAAACTAAGAACTAAAAACTAAAAATTGAGAGCCTCCATCAACTCTTAACTTTTAGTTCTAAAATCCCATATTTGCCAATTTGTCATAATTATCTGTCATTTATTCCCTGAAAATCATTTGTAACATTCGCCAAAATTACTTGGCACATCATTTGATAAATCATTTATCGTCGGAGAGTATTTCGACAGAGAAAAATAAACAGATTATTAACAATTAAACATTATAAAAACATGGGAAAGATCATCGGAATCGACTTAGGAACAACCAACTCATGCGTTGCCGTATTGGAAGGCAACGAACCCGTTGTCATCGCGAACAGTGAAGGAAAGCGTACAACGCCATCTATTGTAGCCTTCGTAGACGGAGGAGAACGTAAAGTAGGCGATCCTGCCAAACGTCAGGCTATCACAAACCCTACGAAAACCATTTTCTCTATCAAGAGATTTATGGGGGAAACTTTCGATCAGGTGCACAAGGAAATAGAACGTGTACCGTATAAGGTTGCCAAAGGCGACAACAACACACCGCGTATAGACATCGACGGACGTCTGTATACTCCGCAGGAAATCTCAGCCATGGTTCTTCAAAAGATGAAGAAAACCGCCGAAGACTACCTCGGACAGGAAGTAACGGATGCGGTCATCACCGTCCCTGCCTACTTCAGCGATGCACAGCGTCAGGCAACTAAAGAAGCCGGTGAAATCGCCGGCCTGAACGTTCGCCGTATCGTGAACGAACCGACCGCTGCTTCCCTGGCTTATGGCCTGGACAAAGCGCACAAAGATATGAAAATTGCCGTATTCGACCTTGGTGGAGGTACTTTCGATATCTCTATCCTGGAATTGGGCGACGGCGTATTCGAAGTAAAATCTACTAATGGAGATACTCACCTGGGTGGAGATGATTTCGATCATGTCATTATCGACTGGCTGGCCGACGAATTTCTGAAAGACGAAGGCCTCGATCTACGTAAAGACGCTATGGCATTGCAACGTTTGAAAGAAGCTGCCGAAAAAGCCAAAATAGAACTCTCCAGTTCTACGAGCACAGAAATCAATCTGCCCTACATCATGCCGGTTGACGGAATGCCCAAACACTTGGTTAAAACGCTGACAAAGGCTAAATTTGAACAATTGGCGGATAAACTGATTCAGGCTTGTGCATCTCCCTGCGAAAAAGCGCTGAAAGATGCCGGTCTGAAAGCCTCTGAAATCGACGAAGTAATTCTGGTAGGAGGTTCTACCCGTATTCCGGCCATTCAGGCTGTCGTAGAAAAAATATTCGGTAAGACACCTTCCAAAGGAGTAAATCCGGACGAAGTAGTCGCTGTAGGTGCAGCTATCCAGGGCGCCGTGTTGACAGGGGAAGTGAAAGACGTGCTGCTGCTTGATGTAACTCCGCTTTCGCTGGGTATTGAAACAATGGGCGGCGTAATGACCAGATTGATAGATGCAAACACGACTATCCCGACAAAGAAATCGGAAACATTTACCACGGCTGCCGATAATCAACCTTCGGTAGAAATTCATGTATTGCAAGGCGAACGTCCGATGGCTGGCCAAAACAAGTCGCTGGGGCGTTTCCATTTAGATGGTATCATGCCCGCACGTCGTGGCGAACCGCAAATCGAAGTAACTTTCGACATTGACGCCAATGGTATCCTGAATGTATCGGCCAAAGACAAGGCCACCGGTAAGGAACAACGGATTCGCATCGAAGCTTCGAGCGGATTGAGCGATGCCGAAATCAAACGCATGAAGGATGAAGCTGCCGCCAACGCAGAAGCCGACAAGAAAGAAAAAGAAAAAATCGACAAGTTGAACCAGGCCGACAGTCTGATTTTTCAAACGGAAAAGCAGTTGCAAGATTTAGGCGATAAAATCTCTGCCGATAAGAAAGCGCCTATCGAAGCCGCTATCAGCAAGCTGAAAGAAGCTCACAAAGCGCAGGATATTGCAGGTATTGATGCTGCCATGAATGAGGTCAACAACGCATTTCATGCAGTCAGCCAGGAGATGTACAACGCACAGGCTCAAGCTGGCGGAACGCAAGGCAGCCCATTTGGTGGTGGTGCAGGCGACCCGTTTGCAGGTTTCAATGGTGGAGGTGCTAATCCGAATGCAGGAAATTCTGATAGTGGTAATAATGCTAACGAAGGTGGAGTTACTGATGTGGATTTTGAGGAAGTGAAGTAAAGCCCCTCACAAAGCAACTATCAAAAATAGATAGAAAGCGGTAAATCAAAAGTTTACCGCTTTTTTATTGATAAATATTTCTTGATATTTATGCTTGCATATCGTTTTTTTATTATGTCTTTGTATCAGATTTATACCGAGCGTCATTTAACGAGAAAGTGCGCCTTATACAATCTTACAATATCTTGTCAGTATTTAATTAGAATAAAAAATGATATATGGGAGCAAGTAAATTAAGATTACCGAAAGTGTGCGAGCATTGTGGAAAAGCCTTTGAAGCGAAAACCGTAACCACTCGTTTTATGGCTAAATCTTTTTTTGAGGTGCCGGAGAAAAATTATTATCTTCGCGGGCAAAAACATTATGTCAAAAAAAGTAGCCCCACAAGCAGCGGAATTATTGCAATCATTACTGAGTATTC
>JAISFI010000076.1 GCA_031263685.1 Dysgonamonadaceae bacterium
GTATCCGAATCCGGCGGCACGATAACCGCCGAACAGGTTACCGACGGTACAGTGCAAAGCGGCGCAGAATATGTGATTACAGCCGTAAGAGAGGGTTCGGATTATGCGGTAACCAACGAGCCTTATTCGGCCGGTTCGTCCAATCAGCGGATGGTTGGCGACAAATCGGCGATAAGCATCACCGGAACGGTGCTGACTTATATCGACCCGAATCCGACGGACAAATACTCTGCCGTTTGGACTGTCGCCTCATCGAGCACGGCGCAGCTTGCCATTAAAGATATTGCCGGCAATTATCTTGGCGTTGGAACAGACAATCTCAATGTCGTACCCAATGCAACGGATTGTACGGTAAGCTATTCATCGACAGATAATTATTACAACATCAGCACTTCTGCATACGTGCTGAAAGACCAGACAAATGTGTATTGCGGCTCAAGTGGACGATATTCGTTGAACGGCAATACCGTCAATCTGCGACTTTTTAAAGTGGTCTCCGAATCCAACGGCACGGTAACTGCCGAACAGTTGAGCGGCGAGATCGTTCCGAATGAAAAATATTTGATAGTGGGCGTCAACAGCAACAATAATTACGCGCTTACCAATGAACAGTATCCGGGCAGCGGAAGCGCAGGCAGCAGTCGACTGACCGGCGTTCCGGTGTCGATTACAGGAACGTCGCTGACTTATACCGACAGTAATCTTTCGGACGATTATTCTGCGCTGTGGCAATTCACAACCGTAGAGGAAGCCGAAAAAAGTTTCGTTTCGGCCTTTGTCGGTTCGATGCGTTACTACAACAGCAGCATTGACGGAGGCTCCAGTCCAAACAATTCGCGCATCGTGCAGGCGATGATTATTTATGTTTACAGCGACAAAATTGTTCTGCAAATGAAAAATTACGGCGAAACCGGCACATTTAACGGAATCACCGTCAAAAAGGATTTGGAACCTTACACGATAGTCCGTACCGTCAAAGATATTGAGACAGGAACCGGCAGCCCTGTTACGGACAATATACGGATTTCCCGATCGGGACGAAACCTTGTCGTTGAGGGTGGAAAGGACTGTAAAATCAACATTTTCAATATGATGGGGCAGCCTGTTGCTTCCGGACGAATTGAAGAGGACAGGCAAACTTTTGATTTGCCGACAAAAAACCAGATTGTATTTATCAGCGTACAATCTCAAAGCGGTTTTTCAAAAACGCTGAAAGCCTGTATTTCGGAATAGGCCGAATTTTAAACCTCGCGAAGCATAGCCGTCAGGTTAAGGGCTATGCTTCGCACGGTTTAAATTGTGAGTCGCCATGCCAATGCCCACCCCCACCCCGCGCAAAGTATAATTATCGGGATTTTTATTGCTTTCGCAATAGAAAATACTAATTTTGCAAAACAAAATGTTGTTTTTTTGGTTAATTCTTTTTGAGACTGAGAGCAATTACAGGACGTTTTATATTTATGAGTTTATGGGCATTATGAAAGATTTTTTTTTATTTGCAGTATTGTTTTTACCGTTTTCAATGCAGGCTTCGACCGGTAACGAACTGGATTCGATTACTCAAGCCCTGTTTCGGGCAATGAATCATAAAGATGTATATATCGTTGAGAAGGAGGAACGACTTTCCGAGATCAAAAACATGCTGAAGATGCCGGATATAACCGATAAGCAGCGCTACACGATATACAATAAATTGTATGACGAATATTGCCATTATAAAATAGATTCGGCCATTTATTATCAGGAGTTGAATCTGGAACTTGCCGAGCAGTACAATCATCTGGAATATAAGTATGCAACGCTGCTGAATCTTTCGTTTTCCTACTGGATTAAGGGGCGTTTTCTTGAGTCGATGAATATAATGGACAATATTGAACGCCGGCTTTTTGACCGTTTGCCCGAATGGTCGCTCATCGAGTATTACGAATCTTACAAGCGTTTGTATATGTATTATGCTTCCATAGAGGGCAATACTCCCAACGCCTATTACCGGCAGAGTAATTTATACAGGGATTCCCTGTTGCAACTTGTCCCACCGAATACCTTGAAATACAATATTCTGACTGCCGAAAAATGGAGCGACGAAAATAAAACCGGAGAAGCCAAGAAGTTCCTGCAGGAATCTCTGGAGCGCATCAAACCCGAAAACCACGACAAGGCGATTGTGGCGAATATTTTGGCAAACATTTACAAAAAGGAAGGCAACGTGGAGATGCAGAAAAAATATTACGCCCTCTCGGCCATCTGCGATATAAAAAGCGCGGTGAAAGAAAATACTTCCATGATGGAACTGGCGCTGCTGCTGTATGGCGAAGGGCATATTGACGAAGCCTACAAGTGCATTAAATCGTCGATGGACGATGCCACTTTTTGCAATGCCTATTTCCGGACTTACGAACTTTCCAGGATTTTTCCCATCATTGATTCCGCTTATCAGGAAAAGACGGTAAAACAGCGAATGGAGCTGCAAAGATACCTGCTGCTGGTGAGTATTTTATCGGTATTTTTAATTTTTGCCATGATTTACGTTTACCGGCAAATGAAGCGCATTGCAAAAATACGGAAAGAGCTGTACCGGACGAATGTTAAGCTGAACGTCTTGAACCGGGATTTACAGGAATCGAACACCAAGCTTCAGGAGTTGAACGGTGAGCAGTCGGCCATCAACCGGAAATTAGCCGAAACAAACCGCGTGAAGGAAGCGTATTTGGGCAAATTCATCGACCTGTGTTCCAGCTACATTGAAAAACTGGATAATTACCGTCGAAGTTTGAATAAAATTGCCAACAGCGGAAAAATAGAAGATTTACTGCGATCGCTCAAGTCCACCCAGTTTATTGAAAATGAACGGAGTGATTTTTATACAAACTTCGACGAAACATTTCTGCGCATTTATCCGGCTTTTGTTTCCGACTTCAACGCCCTGCTCCCGGAAGAGGAGCGGCAGGTTCCCAAGCAGGCCGAACTGCTCAATACGGAATTGCGAATTTTCGCCCTGATTCGACTGGGAATCAGCGACAGCGCTCAAATAGCGGTATTCCTTCACTATTCGATTACGACGATTTATACCTACCGCTCCCGGTTGAAAAACAGATCTTTTTATCCGGAAAATTTTGAAGAACACATCATGCGAATCGGCACCTATTAGTTACCGCTCGACGATGCTGATTGCATAACCTCCACCCGGCGCCGACTGCTGCACAAGCCGGGATTTGCTTGTAACATTAATCTTCCGAATCGTGTACGCCTGCGGATTTGTCCGGTAGTGAGCGTCCGTCGCATCGGCATAGATGGTCGCCACATACTTTTTGCCGGGTTCCAGGAAGTCGAAATTGATGTTGGAAGCGAACCCCTTTTCGCCGCAAACATTGCCGACAAACCACGACGCGCTGCCTTTGGCCTTCCGGGCAACGGTAATGTATTCGCCCGGCTCAGCTTCCAGATAAATGCTCTTATCCCAATCGACGGCAACGTCTTTGATGAACTGGAAAGCATCCGGGAAGCGCCGGTAATTTTCGGGCAAATCGGCGGCCATTTGCAGCGGACTGTACATCGTTACGTAAAGCGCCAACTGATTGGCAATTGTTGCATTCACGTGCGAGTGATTCGCCGGATTAAGGCGTGAAAGATCCATTTCAAAAATCCCCGGCGTATAGTCCATCGGGCCACCCAGCAGGCGGGTGAAAGGCAGGAGGGTTACGTGATTGGGCTTGCTTCCGCCAAAAGCCTGATATTCGGTTCCGCGCGCCGATTCGTTGCCGATAAGGTTGGGATAGGTGCGGCAAATGCCCGTAGGACGCACGGCTTCGTGGGCGTTGACCATGATCTTGCAGTCGGCCGCTTTTTTCAGGGCATAGAGGTAGTGATTGTTCATCCACTGTCCGTAGTGATACTCGCCGCGGGGGATGATATCGCCCACATAGCCGCTCTTCACGGCATTGTAGCCGTTGTTGTTCATAAATTGATAAGCCCGGTCCAGGTGCCGCTCGTAATTGCGAACGGACGATGATGTTTCGTGGTGCATAACCATCGTTACGCCTTTCATTTTTGCATAGGCGTGAATCTCCGCCACATCGAAATCGGGATAAGGCGTGAGGAAATCGAAGACGTAATCTTTGGATTTGCCAAACCAGTCTTCCCAACCCACATTCCAGCCTTCGACCAGTACGGCGTCGAAATTGTTTTCGGCAGCGAAGTCGATGTATTCCTTCACGTGCGCGGTCGTTGCAGCATGTCGACCGCTCGGCTTCACGGTCGCATAGTCGGTTTTGCCGAGTTGAACGCCCGGCAAATCGTTGGTATAAGCCCAGTCGGCAGCGCCGGTAATCATTTCCCACCATACGCCGATGTATTTTACGGGTTTAATCCAGTCGGTGACCTGGATTTTGCAAGGCTCGTTCAGGTTCAGCGTCATGTTGGAAGCCAGTATGTCGCGGGCATCGTTGCTGGCGATGACCGTTCGCCAGGGACTGACACAAGGCGTTTGCAGATGGCCTTTAGCGCCCTGCGCATCGGGCGTTAGCCACGATTCGAAAACAAAATTCCTGTCGTCCAGATTCAGGTGCATGCAGGCGTAATCGATAAGCGCGGCTTCGTGGAGATTGATGTAGAGACCGTCGTCGGTTTTCATCATCAGCGCCGTTTGCACGCCGGTAGCGGAAAAGGGCGTTTGGGATGAGTTAGGAGTGATGGCCTGGGGCATCAGCCCGCGGATTTCGGAGAGGCGGGAAGTCGTATAATCATACTCCTGCGTGTCGTAATCGCCCGGTATCCAGTAGGCCGTATGGTTTCCGGTCATGGCAAACTGCGTGCGTTCTTCTTTCAGGATAAAGTAAACGAGGTTTTTCTGCTGCGGAAATTCGTAGCGGAAACCCAAGCCGTCGTCGAAGAGGCGGAAGCGGATAATCATTTGCCGGTTGGTGGCCGGCTGGTTGAGCGTTACGGCCATTTCACGGTAGTGGTTGCGAATATCTTTGTTTTCGCCCCAAACCGGTTGCCAAACCTCGTCGAAAGTCGCCGTTTGAGTGTTTACAACTTCAAAGCCACTGTAGAGGTTTGTTTTCGTATGGTTTTTCCTGGCCGTTGCATCGGGCGAAAAATCGTTAAAATCTCCCTTTATTACGTCGGGCATCAGTTCAACGCCCAGCCGGGAGGGTTTAATTACGGTTTTGCCCTTGCAGGTAAGGCTGTAGAGCGGTGTTCCATCGTTCGAAACGGAAAAATCCATGCTGAAGTTTCCGTTGGGCGACTTCAAAGTCTGTGCGTTTGCTGCCATCGCCGATGCAACAAATAGCGTAATGGCGATTTTAAGTTTCCTGTAATTCATATATTTATGTTTAAAAATGATTTTACTCCCGTCTATCTCGCTCTGAGAACCGCGATCCTCGCTCTGAGAACCGCGATCCTCGCTCTGAGAACCTAAATCCTCGCTCCGAGAACCGCGATCCTCGCTCTGAGAACCTAAATCCTCGCTCCGAGAACCTAAATCCTCGCTCCGAGAACCTCGATCCTCGCTCCGAGAACCTCAATCCTCGCTCTGAGAACCTAAATCCTCGCTCTGAGAACCTCAATCCTCGC
>JAISFI010000129.1 GCA_031263685.1 Dysgonamonadaceae bacterium
GGTCATATTGCCAACGATCCCAGGTTAGCCGTTCGCTATTTTCTCAATGCTCTTGAAAAAATCCCCTCTCTGATAGAAAAATACGAAAGGGAGAACGAAAAAATCTCAAGCGACTTGCCCGTATTGCAGGAAATTGTCCGCTCCACGTGGCGCAGGGAAAATGAATTGAAAGACCTGAAAACGGAACTGGCGGCTCTGGACAGAAAGATTCAGCTGTCACTGAAACCGCTTGATACTGGCGAGGATAAAAATGAAGACAGTTCGCAGAAAAAGAATATGTATGGTGAAAAAATCCACGGTTCGGTTTCCGACAGTGCCGGTAAACAGGCACAGGAAAGATTGCAGACTGTCGGCAGCATATCGAAATACAATACTGAAAATCAATCGAAAAGATTTAAATTATGATTTATGATGTGATTGTTCTCTTTCGCGAAAAAGATTCTATGCAAAATCTTTGTATCCTATTGTGGATAGCTTACAACTCATAACGTGAATTCAATTCACTCAAACTTGACTGTTCTTTCAGGACTTCTATAACCACTTTAGCTTAAAGACTCGTAATTTTCGCTTACTTTAATTTTGCAAACTTATACTTGTTCGTCTTAACTTGCTGTATATTCAAATTACGCGCACAAGTGCTATCTTTGCATGATGAAATCAGGACTGACAAAAAAAGACCACCCGTTTTGTAGCAATAACGGGCTACACGGAGGAAAAGTTCAACGAACTTCTTCCTTATTTTAAGGAAACGCATTACAAATACTTATCGGTATATCGCCGGTAGCTCATGGACATAAAATATCTGTCGTATGCAAAACTGGGTAACTTCCTGTTTATTTCGCAGCATGCCTTTACTGCCGTCATGTCGACAGAATCCAGCAGGCTGCGGAACACATCGACAAAACTTGCCAACGCCTGTTCCCGCCAGTTTTCCAGCAGTTCGTTAGCTACTCTGTAAGGCAGTATTTCCTCGCAAAAAACATCAAATGCAATATGCTTTCCCATTACCAAAACCTTTGTCCCCCATTCTCATACGTAAATATCCGCTCTTCCCTGCCGCGCGTATGATTATGCAGCAAAAATAATGCATTTGAAGGACAATCCTCATACACCTCCTCCGTACCGGTCTGCCGTCCGAGCGAGTTCCACTGACCATCATCCCAATACAGTAACTCATACTCATCGCCCTCGTGAATACCATTATCGTCATTACGGGGTAAAAAGCGAATGCGGTCGATTCGTTCCTTTTTCCCGAAATCAAGTCCCACCCAGGCCCCCTCGCCGTGATGGGAAAAATAGCTTACCCAATCGCCGTCAAACACTTTTTCCTTCCCGAAGATGAGCGGATCATAAGCCGAGCCTTCCGTCCCGATAACCGTTCCCGTCAGTTTCCGGTATTGACCGTCTTCTTCCCGCATATAAGCTTCCAGTTCCGCAATATCCGGGTAATTGGGCGCTTCCGAACGATAACGAATATAACGATACGATTCCGGACGTTCCGTTTCGACCGTATTAAAAGTATATTTCGGAAGCTGCCGGATTTGATGCAGGCAGGTCTCATCCCCGAAATCCGCCCGGTTCGCAGCCAGGAAACGCCCGTTCAACATGCGTGGCAGGAAAATGTCCGTCAATCGGCTGCTGACGGGATATTTCCGCGTCAGGGACAGCGTCTGCCTTTGCTCGTAATCCGCTTTCAGGGACAGTACTGTCCCTGTTGAATCAATCCATACCGGATCGCCGGCAGCAATAAATTTGTTTTCAGTGTAAAAGGCCGGGATGTAGATGACATTTTCCCTCATGCAGGTAAATTTCGCCCGGTCATTTTCGGGTTTAGCCCAGTGTACGGCTATCCAGTCTCGATTATTGAAGACGCAGATATAAACTATTTCCGAGCGAACTCCCGCCGGTTTCCTTATTTCTACATCTATATCCGTACCCTGAAAATATTCGGAGGAAACATCGCGGATATTTGACTGTTTAAATATGCCCGGAAGACTGTTCGGAGGATATTGAGCGGCAAGGCTTTCTTTCTGAATGCCGAACGTTGTCCTGAATATTTTAGGTGCATATTGGAACAGCATCCATTCATCGGTCTTATGCTCAAATCCCATAAACGGATAGCTCATCCCGTCTTCGGTGAGCAGGCTGTTCCATGAGTGTGGAAAAATATAGTTTTGCCAGACGGGTGAGAAATCGTAGCAAACAGGAATGCCTAACGAACGCAGAATATAGATGGTGCGCGCCACATATTCGTCGCAATGACCAAAACGGATATGGTCAGCCAACAAGGGCGGATAATCGTTAACCGTCGGTTCCAGATAAATACTCAGCCTACCGGAAGCGATTAGACTGTCATTTAAAGCATTGCAGGCATCTTTAATATTTATTTCACCGGGATTCGCGTTTTGCAGGTAAGCGGCAAGATAAGGCAAATATTTATCCCGGTAGTATGATGTCCAAAGCTCCCGTTTTGCCGCATTTGCCGCATAAGGAAGGATATATTCGCAGAAATCATCGAAGCCAATAGCCTCTTTCCACGGACTTTTTTGCCAGTTGTCGAAAGAATCGTCAATGTGCCGAATTAGAAAACCGGAAGAGAGTGATTTTAAGTCCGGAAAGATTTGAGGTCTTCTTTCGGGAACGGCCTTCCGAATTTCCTTAAACCGATTCTTAATCCCGTCATTATCCAGTCCGCTACGATTCAGGGAATCCATAATCTCGTAAAGCCGCGGGTTGTCTTGACGATAATAGTGAATCTGCATGTTCTCAATCAGGAAACAGGCGGCTTTGTATTTCAAACTGTCGGCAGGCCGGCTTTTATAATGACTGAGAACCTGCTCAAATTCAGCCCTGTTTTTTCCGGCCAGTTCCAAAGCATTCTCCAGTCGTGAATTCCTGTTACAGGAAAATAAACCGCCGATTATTAATCCAATACATATAAAACTCTTCATGTTTTTATTGTCTAATTTTTGTTTATTACTATCATAATCCTGAATGTATCATGTACGTTTCAGCATACAAAGATAATGCTTTTTTAAGAAAACGCAACAGGCAAACTTTAAAGTAATTGTTTTTCTTCTTTCATAAACATTCAATTTTTCAACAAAGAAACAAAATGATATATATATCAATAGTTTTTTAGATGATCCAGATTGCAACGTCACCCTTGTCAAATAATACAATCTTTTAAATGATATCTCGATTATATTACATATTGGACGTGCGCCGCTTACAAAAAGGGGGAAAAAAGCCAAAATGCTGATTGCAACAGATTACGCCCGCAAAATGTCGCTCAACATGCGAATGATTGACAAAAACAAATACATTATTGAATGTTTTAAAAATTATTACATGCATAACAAAATTATTATAAATTTGCAGTCTGAAATTGATAATGTTAATAAATAATTTATTAAAACGTATCATTTATCCAAACAGCCTCTTCGTTTGGTCAGATACTGGGATGAAGAACAAAAGCGTGAGTTTGTTTTCTTAACCAATCAGACGCATATATCTTCTCTCCAAGTGGCTGAACTTTACAAGAATCGCTGGCAAGT
>JAISFI010000415.1 GCA_031263685.1 Dysgonamonadaceae bacterium
GAGTACATCAGCGCCATGAGCAATGGAGCTACCTTGACAAACAAGCCTTTTGGCTATGTGATTTGGGGAGTGGAAGATGGCACGCACACGATAAAAGGGACAACGTTCACGTTTGTTGATGCCAAACACGGTAATCAGGATTTGGAATTGTGGCTGCGAACTTATCTCGAACCCAAAATCAATTTTGAGATATTTGAGTTTGATTGTGAAGGCAAACACATCGTTCTATTGCGTATTCCTCCGGCTAAGAGTGAGCCTGTTAATTTCCAGCGGAAATCATTCGTTCGTGTAGGTAGTCATAAAACCGAACTGCGCAAATATCCCGATTGGATGCGTATCATCTACAATTCGCAGGAAGATTGGAGCGCTAAGGTGGTTGGGAAAGCAAGCATTGCCGATTTAGACCCGCAAGCGTTGAAAGTCGCCCGTGAAAAGTTTAAAGAAAAAAACCGTAATGCAGCTTATTCCGATCAGATAGGCGCATGGGATGACGCTACATTCCTGGATAAAGCGCGAATAACCATCGACCGGAAAATAACAAATACCGCCCTTTTGCTTTTGGGCAAACCGGAATCGACGCATTATTTACTGCCGTCAGTCGCGGAAATCACATGGAAATTGGATACGGAAGAAAAGGCATACGAACATTTTACCGTCCCTTTCCTTTTGACTACAACGCAGGTGATGCTACGAATCAGGAATATACAAGTCCGGTTTTATCCAGACTTTGAATTGCTTGCAACCACAGTCAACAAATACGACACAAAAAGCATTTTAGAAGCCATTCACAATTGCGTGTCACATCAGGATTACTCGCTTCAATCGAGGATTATCGTTACCGAAAAAGTAGACAAACTGATTTTTGCCAATGCCGGCAACTTTTTTGAAGGAATGCCGGAAGAATACTGTCTGGGAGAGAAAACGCCCAAGCGTTACCGTAATCCGTGGCTTGTTAATGCCATGCACGGTTTAGGTATGATTGACCGTTTGGGATATGGTATTCACACACTGTATGTATCGCAGCGCAACCGCTTTTTCCCGCTGCCCGATTATATCTTATCCGACCCGCAAGAAGTCGTTATGTACATGTATGGACAAACGATAGACGATAATTATTCCAAATTATTGATTGAGAAGCGTGATTTATCCCTGTTGCAAGTAACGCTGCTGGACAAGGTTCAGAAAAAAGTGCCTGTTTCTGATGAATCGGCCAATTTGCTGCGAAAAGAAAAACTGATAGAAGGAAGAAAACCCAACTATTTTGTCGGCAAAGAAATATCGCAAGCCACCGATAAAAAAGCGGAATATTCCAGAAATAAAGCTTTTGACAAGCAGCAATATTTTGAATGGATACTGAAGTCTATCCAGGAACATGGCAGTCTAAGCCGAAAAGACATCGACAAGCTTTTATGGAATATGTTACCTGCCTGGATGGATGCGGAGCAAAAGAATAACAGAATACGAAATTTGATAAAAGAACTTAGAGAAAAAGACAAGATTGTCAATGCCGGAAGTGATAAAAATCCCGAATGGATTTTGAGAAGTTAGCAGTAAATTAGTAGTAAGTTAGTAGTAAGTTAGTAGTAAATTATTTGTATATTCCTGTATGTCAACCATTTTTACTACTAAAATAGATGAGAGGGTTCTGATAGAAGTAATAAAATCATCCCATAGTTTTATTGTTTTGATAGGGAATAAGTAATCGTTTGGTCGCATCCTGTTAATCGTCCCACCTGGGTGGTCCATCTGTACCACCTGGGTGGGATAGGTGGACCACCCAGGTGGGACGATTAAAGGTACATGGTAAAAACAGGAAACAGATACGATCCCTTCAATAGTTTTGCATGAAGAAATGACTTATTTCCCGTATTGAAAAGATGCTTTATATCGAACGCACGTTCATTACCATTTGTCGGTTCTGAACGGCGAAGCCGGAATGCCGTAAACATTGAAGACAGAAGCCTCGGCAAAGTTTTTATATAAATATCTGACGGCAACCGGCTTTTCTATCTTTTCGCTCGAAACGACGACTTTGCCGCCCTTCTCAATAGCGGTTGCCGGAATAAACATCTTGTCGTTGCCGGCAATCTCAAAGCCTTTGAGTTTGGTATTTATTGGACAGATACCCTGCTCTGCATGGTTGAACGAAACGAGTATGCTGCTGTCTTTTATTTCCATTGACTGGTATGTGGGAGGCGCATATCCGACATACGATTTGTTGTACGTTTCGGCTAAGGCCCAATAAGCAAGTCTGTTGCCAACCGTTTCCTTATCGGCCGGGTGAATAAGCAACGAGTCGCCAATGTCCATGGTAGTTACCATGCCCGAATTGGGAATGTCGCGCCCGTTTTGCTCCTGCACTTCACGCAAACGCACGGTGGAGGCCTCTTCCCTACTATCGTAATTAAAAGGCGCTATCTGAACATAATAGAAGGGGAAATCGCCTATATTCCATTTTGTACGTAAATCTTTCACAAAAGCAGGCATCAGCCGGGTATATAAATCGGCATTATTGCGATTGCTTTCGCCCTGATACCATAGAAAACCGCGAATGGCAAAATTCGTGAGAGGCGCAATTTTGCCGTTGTACAAAACGACAGGAGTTTGTGAGGGATTCTTCACTCTCTCTTCGTTATCCAAAAATGAAAGGTCTGTTTCCGCCGAAAAAGGTTCAAGCGCTTCCCTGCTCATCCACGCCTCTACTCTGGAGCCGCCCCACGACGAAACAATAATTCCCACAGGTACATGAAGTGTTTTTTGAATATACCGGGCAAAGAAATATCCCACAGCGCTGATATTTGCTACATTCTCAGACGTATGTTCCATCCAGCGGCCTTTGCAATCGGTTTGTGGCTGTTTGCTTGACTGACGTACCCATTTCCCATTCTCCGAATCGGTGGTAAACATCCGTATGGGCGTAGCGGCGTCTGCACTTATGATAGCATCAAGAGAATTTTTAACCGGTTGCCCGGAGAATCCTTTCACCGGCATTTCCATATTTGACTGACCGGAACAAAACCAGACTTCGCCGATAAGGATGTTTTTCAGAATAATTTCTTCGCTGTCGGTTATACTGATTTGGTAAGGGCCTCCGGCTTCGGGCGTTTGTATTTCTATCACAAAATCGCCTTTGTCGTCGGAATTTACGCTGTAAACATTCTTATTCCACGAAGGCGTAACCCTTACTTTTGTCTGCCTGGCGGCATTTCCCCAAAGTTTTACTTTGCTTTGTTGTTGCAAAACCATATTGTCTCCCAAAACGGCAGGCAAAACTATTTTTGCATCAAGTTGATGGATAAAAATGAGTAAGAGAGGAATAAGCAGTAGCATTTTTGTTTTCATTTGTCGTCGACTGTTTTTCAGGTTTATGAATATATAATTAAAACGGTTGAAAAAAACAGAAATTGTATATTATTTATTGTCTGTTTCTACCAGAAATAAATATAAAACGCCACTGTAATTGCCAGGATAATGCAGGTATGAGCGACATCCCAGCGACTCCAACTTGCACGGGTTGTGGCTTTCTGTTCGGGTGTTGCCGTGCCGAAGACCAAGCCCTGGATTTTATCGACTGAGGGCGCTTGCGTAAACAGACTGACTACAATCACCACAATCATGCAAAACAAAAACATCCATCCGCAGAAAAACAGCCAGTTCAAGTCGTAAAACAGGTATTTGAACAGCGAATCGCCGGTTGCGCCGGTCGTGCTGTAATACACTTTGGCGCTCAGACGGGTCAA
>JAISFI010000175.1 GCA_031263685.1 Dysgonamonadaceae bacterium
ATAAATCAGAGAGATAATCGTGCACTTTCAACCATTATGCTGATCTGTGCTGATGCAAAAATAGTAAATGCTTCCGGGAAAACAAATTTTTTATCTGAAAAAGAAGGATTTTCCCGATCGGATAACGACCCGGCATTTAAGTTGTTTAAAACTGCGTCAAAAGGACATTTCGTATGATTGTATCACCAAGTTACTGTTTATATATTCTGATTGATAACTATGCTGATCTATGCTGATCAAAAAGGATATTGGAAAGAAGGTTCGTTCATCATTTTGAACGGGAATTAACCGAAAGAAGCCAATTTTCCCAAAAATAATTTGCTGCCTTATGATTAGATTTTTCTTTCCAAAATATTAATGTTATGTTAATATTCACATAACGAACGGACGATAGTTTTGTCTCGAATTTTTAATCATAAATATAATGTAATCATGAAAAAATTTTCAGTAAAAAACTATCTGTTGTTTTTATGTATGCTGCCTGTTTTTGGGGTATGCAGCATTTCCCGGTCGTCGGGTAACCCGTTGCAGGCTAATACCGTTACGGGAATCGTGAGCGATGCCGGAAGTGGCGAACCGTTATCCGGAGCGACTGTTTCCGTCAAAGGAACCACGCACGGTACGATGACAGACTTGAACGGACAGTATGCCGTTACTGTCGAATCCGAGCAGGCCATACTTGTATTTTCGTTTGTAGGTTATAACGAAACGGAAATGGAGGTGGGCAGCCTGCGGGTCATCAATGTCGAGATGCAGGAAAAGGCTCAGGAGATCGGCGAAGTGGTGGTTACTGCACTTGGCATTAAACGGTCGAAAAAATCGCAGGGATACGCCGTGCAGTCCATCAACGGCGAATCTTTGACTGTGGGTAATGATGCCAACCTGATGAATCAACTTACGGCAAAAATCGCAGGCGTGAAAACCCTTTCGGGTAATTCGGGAGCCGGATCGTCCGTACTCATGGCGATTCGAGGAGAGTCATCGTTTTCGTACAATCAGCCTCTTTACATCGTTGACGGCGTACCTGTTAATAATAATGTGTACTCCAATTTTTCGGGTACTCAGGAAATCGACTATGGAAATGGCGCGGGCGAGCTTTCGGGCTACGACATCGAAAATATTTCGGTATTGAAAGGCGCCAATGCAAGCGCTTTGTATGGATCTCGGGCTGCCAACGGCGTTGTGCTGATCACTACGAAAACCGGTAAATCGAAAAACCGGATGAGTATTGAGTTCAATTCCACTACCACGTTCGAGAACGTGTCGCGTTTGCCGAAATATCAAAACGAATACAGTCAGGGATTGGGCGATAATTTTGAATATTGGGACGGAAATAATGGCAAAGGTACCCAGGATCATCAAGACATGAGTTGGGGACGCGCGTTGGATGGAACGCCTGTACCTCAGTTCGATGCTCCTTCCGTAGGGGCTGACGGCATAACTTACCGTGGCGGCGACGTGCTTGCACGCAATGGAGCAGCAATAACTCCCACGCCGCTGGTTGCGCATCCGGACAATGTTCGCGATTTTTTCAAAACAGGCGTAACATATCAAAACAACATATCGGTAAGCGCTAACAACGAATTGGGCGACCTGCGCATTTCGTACACTAATTTGAACACAACAGGCGTTTTGCCCAATGTCGATATGAAACGTAACACTGTTAATGTGAACGCAGGTTATAATTTTACCAAAAATTTAAACATCAGAGCCAATGCAACTTATGTCAAATCGGAAAGTTCCAACAGACCCGCCGTTACTTACGGTCCATCGGACGTCATGTATCAGTTTGCATGGTTTGCGCGGCAGGTAAATATTGAAAGTTTGAAAGAATACTGGCAAAGGGGTTACGAAGGAACAAAACCGTTTCACTGGAACTCCGGATGGAACGACAATCCGTATTTCACCATGTACGAAAACACCAACGGTTACGATAAAAACAGAATGTACGGAAGCGTGGTTCTGACGTACTCGTTTTTGAACGATTTTCAGATTGTTGCCCGTACCGGTACCGATTTTTCTTTTGACAAGCGCCAAAGTAAAAGGGCGTATGGCACCAACGGTACTCCGCGAGGATCGTATAAACTCGAAAATGTATTCAATCAGGAAACGAACAGCGAATTGCTATTACGCTATGACAGGACTGTTAATGACGATTGGCGGGTTGAATTATTGGGGGGAGGCAGTACCATGTCGCGAAAAGATATGTACCACAGCGGATTTGCAAACGGATTACTGGTGCCGGGAGCGTATAATCTCGGAAATTCCGAATCAAACGTAGTCGTGACCGACAGAACGTCAAATCGTAAAAGCAACAGCCTGTTGTTCAGCGGACAGTTAGCCTGGCGCGAAAAAATCTTCCTGAACGTAACGGCGCGCAACGACTGGTCAAGTACGCTGACCCTTTCCGACGGAACAGGCGACAATTCGTATTTCTACCCTTCGGTTTCGTTGAGCGCAGTACTGTCGGATATGATTGAGTTGCCGCAAATCGTTTCGTACTGGTCGGTCAGGGGCGGTCAAGCCCGGGTAGGCAACGACACCGAACCCTATCGTCTGGAATCGACCTATTCGTACAGTTCCTCGCCTTACGGTTCGAGCTATGGCGTTTCACTTCCGGGTACTCTCTCAAATAACAAACTGAAACCGGAACGACTGACGTCTTACGAATTTGGTACCGATATTCGCCTGTTGAACAACCGCGTCGGTCTTGACCTGACATATTACAATACGTTCAACGAAAATCAAATCATTTCGATTCCGGTTTCATCCGGATCCGGTTATGCAAGCAAATATATCAATGCGGGTAAAATAAGGAATTGCGGCGTGGAAGCGATACTTTCGGTTGCTCCCGTCAGGATTCAAAACGGATTCAAATGGGACATGAACTTCAACTTCACCGCAAATGCAGGCAACATTGTTGAAATTAACGACGAATACGACGAATACATATATTCGTGGAACGCTATTTACACTGATGCTCATGCACGCGTGTATGCTATCGCCCGCAGGGGGGAGGCAATGGGCAATATCTACGGTACCGACGTACAGAGAACAGATAAAGGCGAAATTATAGTTAATGCTGCGGGTACAGTCCCTGAAGGCGGAAACCCCGAACTTGTCAAATTGGGCAACTATAACCCCGATTTTATGCTCGGAATCCTCAATAAGTTTACATACAGGGGATTTAGTCTTGATTTTCTTGTCGATTGGCGGCAAGGCGGCGTTTTTGTATCGCGTACCTTCGGCATGTGCATGGAATCCGGAACTTTGGATAAGACGGCAAATAGAAACCCCGAAGACATGGTGATAGACGGCGTGATGTGGGATAACGAATCCGGCGTATACGTTAAAAATACCCGGCAGATTAGCGCGCGCGACTACTACAGAAGCCTGTACCGCCGTTACCATGAAACGCAAATGACCTTCGATGCCACTTTCGTGAAACTGCGCGAAGTAAAAATGGGTTATACCGTACCTCGCCCATTGTTCAACAACGCCATTAAACGCGCCGATATTTCCATAGTAGGGCGCAACCTGTGGATGTGGACAAAAGACCAGGATTACGTAGATCCCGAATCGTTCGCATGGCAGGGAACATCAATTACTCCGGGTGTCGAAGAGATGGCGTACCCTTCCGTTAGAAGTGTCGGAATTAACATCAATTTAACCTTTTAACAAATAAAAATAAAGAAGATGAAATCGTTAAAAATATTTTTGACCCTATTGGCTGTATCCGCAAGCATGATCGGTTGCACCAAAAATTTCGGAGAAATCAACACCGACCCCAACATGCCCACCAACGTGTCAGCCGACCAGTTGCTGACGCCAATTTTGCGCGAAACAGTTTTAGGTTCGTTTAATTACGGCAACGGAGCGGCTTTAGCCCGTTACCTGGCGCGTACAAATTATAATACGGTAGAAGCGTACGAGTGGGGAGTCAGTTCGTGGAACGGGCAATATCTCAGGTTGAGCAACATTCACGAAATGATAAAAATAGCCGAACGCGACAACAAAACATCGGCAAAAGCTGTAGCATACATTTTGAAAGCCTTCACCGCTTCGACACTCACCGACTCGTGGGGCGATGTTCCTTATTTTGAGGCAAGCAGCGGTAATATAACGCCCGGGTATGATTTGCAAAAGGAGATTTATACTGCCGACGGAGGTATCATCGGTTTGTTAAAGGAAGCCGAAGAGTTACTTTCCGATCCGGCAATAGATCCAATGGTTTCCGATGTCATGTATGGCGGTAATCTTATGAAATGGCGCAGGCTCGGCAATTCTCTCCGGTTACGCTATCTGATGCGTATCAGCAACAGGGCTTCCGAAATAACAACGTTTAATCTTGCAAACGAAATCGCAGAAGCAGTTAAATTGCCCTTGCTGGCAACAAACAGCGATAACGCTTTGCTGGCATTTCTGCCTGCCACTCCCAATCAATGCCCTGTTTATGGAATCCGCGAAGGCGAATTTGATTATATCCGGATGAGCAAAGAATCGGATGACTGGCTTAACCCGATTAACGACCCGCGGCGAATCGTCTGGTTTATGCCCGCTTCGAAATCTGTGGAAAGAGGAACGCCGGAGTACAAAGGCATCCCATGCGGACTTTCCTCTACCACGCTCGAAAATATGGGTATTTTACAGAATATTGGCGAAGTGTCGCAGATGGGTGCCCGTTACCGCGCTACACCCGACGGATGTGACGCCGTTTTGATGAATTGCTCCGAAGTGATGTTCCTCGTTGCCGAAGCCATTGTAAAAGGATATGCCGAAGGTAATGCCGAAGAATGGTACAACAGGGGTATAACAGCATCTTTAGATTATTATTGCAATGATTTATCCAATGACGAATTCAACGCTTACATGGCGCAACCCGGAGTCGTTTTTGATGAAGACAACGCCATGAAACTGATCATGTTCCAAAAATGGATCGCACAGTTTTTCGTTGGCTCCGAAGCGTGGTTCGATTTCAAGCGCACAGGATTACCGGAAATGGAACCTTTAATAGAAAACCGCAATCCTACAAAACCGGGTGAAATACCTTCGCGTTTTCTTTATCCTGAAGACGAGCAGACATTGAACGTCGATAACTTCTCGGCAGCAGTTGTCCGTCAGGAAGGCGGAAACGACGACATCAACACCAAATTATGGTGGGAAAAATAAAAAAAAATCATAAAAATCATATAGCAAATGAAAATCGGCAAAATACATACGGCAACACTGTTATTATCGATGATGTCGGCAATCACAGTACATTCGCAAAATCCTGTCAAGTATAAAGTTACCTTTCCAGACGTCGGAAATTATAAGGTGTTGAAATGCGAGTTCCATACCCACACCATTTTTTCGGATGGTAAAGTATGGCCCACTGAGCGCATTATGGAAGCATATAGCGACGATTTAGACGCTATATCGCTCACAGAGCATTTGGAATTTCGGGCGCATATCTCCGAGTTAGCCTCCCCCGACCACAATCATTCTTTCGAACTGGCAGAACCTGTGGCGCGTAAATTGGACATTCTCAACATCAAAGGATGTGAGATAACCCGTATGGTTCCTCCGGGACACTTGAACGCAATTTTCGTCAGCGATTGCAATAAAATTCTCATCCCTTCCGGGAACAGAAATCCCGGTGACTCCGCCAATTACCAACTCGCAGTAAAAGAAGCGGTCAGTCAGGGGGGATTTGTATTTTTTAACCACCCTTACTACCGGTTGAGCCACGACCATATCAAGTTACCCGAAAGTATCGAAAAACTGATGGATGCCGGCTTCATCAACGGTATTGAACTCATCAACGAAAACCGTTACATTCCGCGATCATTCGACTGGGCATTGAAAAAGAACCTGGCCATGATTGCATCCGGCGATGCGCATAGCAGCATGCCTTTGTTCCTTCGGGAATTTAGGTTGAAATATCGCCCAGTGACACTGGTTCTTGCCGAAAAACGAACAGGAGAAAGCATTTTGGACGCCTTACAAAACAGGCGAACACTTATTTGGTGGAAGGATCATATCATGGGACGGAAAGAAGTCGTCGAACCCTTCGTACGTGCATGTGTCAACATCAAAAAATACGAATTTGAGAACAACCGGCTGTCAATCACGTTCGAGAATTTGTCGGCAGCGACTTTCGACGTGGAATTGATCTGCGACAACAATGTGTACGTGTCACAAGCAATTTCACTGCAACCAAACACCGAAATCATGATGACTGCCGATGTATTAAACAGTCAGTTAAAATCTGTTCCGGTAAGTTTTAGAATCAACAACGTATGGATCGCAGATCAAAAGCCTTTGACAATACAATATGCATTCGAAAGGAAATGATTTTGCCGGAGGGAATACAGTGGCGGCGATGTTTGTTCAATACGCTTCCCAATAATTGTCAGACACCCATCGCTGTATTTTTCCATTCGGTCTTTCGGCCTGTCCCGGGGAGAAGAACCGTCTGCCCCTAAGCCCCGTAGGAGATTCATCATATGAAACCCCATACGAGGTTTTGATCCAGGTTGGCGGTGCATATTTTTCCTGTTTTCCGCACTTCCTTTGCAACACCAATTTAAACATAAATTTATTTTTTGTATTATTGGGTGTTGCAAAGTGTTGTCTATGTTTATAAGAGAAATGAGAAATAGATCTGGCAGTATTAGTATTCAGATAATTAGCAAGTCGAAAGGTTGTTACAAAGTCATCAAAACAACAGGTTGCGGCACAACGCGCCATGAAATTGACCGACTCAAAACGCTTGCCCGTCAGGAACT
>JAISFI010000181.1 GCA_031263685.1 Dysgonamonadaceae bacterium
AGCCTTTCTATAATTGCAGTGGAGAAATATTGTGCATCATGGGGGGATTCACAGGAGAAACCTGTTCGGAATTAAATATTGTCAGCAAAAAACTTATTTGGGAAATGGGGAAAAATATATTACCTAATTCTTGTAAAGTTGAAAATCCTTTAGAAGAGTTACCGTGGTTGAAAGAATTTATTGATGGAATTGAAAAAGATGCAGAAGCAGGATATAAACATCATGTTAGAATATATCAGTGTACTTACATAGGTGGTACAGGTTTTTTGTTGGACTTGCGTTTTGGCTGTCCGGATTCCGGTTATTGGCTTAGAAGCTGTGAGGGCGAATCATTGTGCGTAATGCCTGGATATGCAGGAGATCCTTGTAAAGAATTAAACGTTGATTTTGGAGGCAAAAAACTTATTTTGGAAATGAACAGTAAAAATTAAAAAACATGAAGGCGATAAAATTAATCAATCTGTTTATCCTGGCATTATTTTGCCAAGTCATGTTCGCACAAAACAACGACATTATAAAATCATTTGATTTGCGAATGGATAAATCTGTTGAAAAAGGATTGAACAGTACTAATGTTGCAAAAGCACTAAAAATTCAGTTTAAAATTCCTGAAAATTACGAATTTAAGCGCCAAATAATTAAAGGCACCAAAGACAAGACAAGTGAAAAAGATGATTTAGGCTATGTACATGAACGTTATGCACAATATTACAAAGGAATAAAAATTGAACATTCGGATATTCGCGTACACTATCTAAATGATTTATTTGTGTCTGCCAATGGAGAATATATTGATGCTCCAAATATAGACGTATCCGTTATCCTTTCGAAAGAGAACGCTATACAAAATGCAATGAAATATATTGGAGCAAAAGAATACATGTGGGAAGACGAAACGGAAAACAATTGGCTGAAAAGTACAACAAATGATAGTACGGTTTCTTTTTATCCTAACGCTGAAATAATTATCTGTAAAAACAATATTGACTTTAAAGACACAACATTTCATGTTGCTTACATGATAGATATTTTTGCAAAAGAACCGTTAAGTCATGATTATGTTTATATTGATGCAAAGACGGGAAATATATTGGCAGTACTTCCAATTCTTATCAATGTAAACGGAACAGCACAAACTCGCTATAGTGGAACTCGTACCATATCGACTCAACTGGCTGGAACAGTTTATCTTTTAAGAGATTATAGCCGGGGAAATGGAATTGAAACATACAATCTAAATCACTCTACTTCAACTCCAGATGCTGTTGATTTCTTTGATACTAATAATAATTGGACTGCTTCTGAATATCATAATGCAAATAAAGATGATGGTGCATTAGACGCTCATTGGGGAGCAATGATGACTTACGATTATTTTAAAAATATTCATAACAGAAACAGTTATGATAATAATAATGCAGTCCTTAAAAATTATGTTCATTATGGCACTAATCTTAATGGTGCCTGGTGGGATCGACAATATTACTATATGCTTTATGGTGATGGATACTATCTATTGGATATAGCAACCGCATTGGATATCGTTGCCCATGAAATTGGACATGGAGTTTGCAAATTTTCAGCAGATCTTGTATATAGTGAAGAATCAGGTGCTATTAATGAAAGTTTGAGCGATATTTGGGGCGCTTGTGTGAAAAATTGGGCAACAACCGACAAACCAATATGGCTGATAGGAGAAGATGTTACGCTACGGGCTCCGGCTCTCCGTTCTATGAGTAATCCCAATGCCTATGCACAACCTGACACTTATGGAGGTGGTGCCTATTGGACCGGACCTGATGCCGAAGTACATATTAACAGTGGAATTATGAATCACTGGTTCTACATATTATCTGTTGGAAAATCCGGAATAAACGGTATAGGGAATGCTTATGATGTAACAGGTATTAGCATTTCAAAAGCCGAAAAAATAGCGTATAGAGCAGAAACTGTTTATATGACGGCAAATACAACTTTTGCTAATGCAAGAACATATGCTATTAAAGCAGCAAATGATTTGTATGGAATTTGTTCTCCCGAAGTCATTAGTACAGCGAATGCATGGTATGCGGTAGGTGTTGGCAATGAATTTATATCGACAGTTGATTTCACCAATCAAACCGTAACCACCGACACCACCGTTACAAGTGATTGCGACATCAACATCCAAAACGTCAAAGTTCAAAATGGCGCCAAGCTTACGCTCGAGGCCGCAGGTAGGGTGAATATTATTAGTGGCTTTGAAGTAGAGTTAGGTTCGAAGTTTGAAATCAAAAAATAAAAAAAGTAATCATGAAAAATTTCATTTCAGTAGTTCTGTTTTTCGCTTTTGCAGCGAATGTGTCGGCTCAGCTTCAAGTTGATGAGACAGGGGATACTCATGTTATCAAAAATCTTTATTTGGGAGGAAGTTTGATTTCCGGTACCAGTACCGTTCCCATTACATTGAAGGTGAACGGTGTTTTGGCCGGATCTACGGGAGCTTCGGGAAAGTACAACGTGTCTTTTGGATACCGGGCGCTTTACTCCAATACAACGGGCATCTACAATACCGCCAGCGGTAATTATGCGCTTACAAACAATACAACGGGCAACTACAATATAGCCATTGGTAGTAATGCGCTTCATTTCAATACAACGGGAGACCACAATACCGCCAATGGTAGTTGGACGCTTTACCGCAATACAACGGGCAGCTACAATACCGCCACTGGTAGTTATGCGCTTCAACTCAATACAACGGGCAATTCTAATACTGCTATTGGTGGTTCTGCACTTTCCGCCAATACAACAGGCAGTTATAATATCTGTATTGGTGATGATGCAGATGTCAATGCCACCAATCTGAACTATGCTACCGCCATTGGCTGTTATGCTACAGCTACCTCAAGCAATCAAGTCAGAATTGGTTACAGCACCGTTACCAGCATCGGCGGCTATGCCGGATGGACTAATCTCTCGGATGGACGGGCCAAGAAAAATATCCGGACGGATGTTCCGGGGCTTGCTTTTATCAACCGCCTGCAACCGGTTACCTACCACCTTGATTTGGACGTCATCGACGGCCTGCTGAAAATCGACCGGAAGAAAAGGCCCGGCGAGGATGAACTGCCTCAGGAATTGATCGACATCGAGAAAAAGGGAAGGGAAGCTAAAGAGAAGCAGGTACAGACCGGTTTCGTAGCGCAGGATGTGGAAAAGGTCGCCCAAAGCATCGGTTACGATTTCAGCGGCGTGGATGTGGACGAAACCGGCATCTACGGATTGCGGTATGCGGAGTTTGTCGTTCCCCTGGTGAAAGCCGTGCAGGAACTCAGCGAACAAAACGACCGGCTGCAGGCGCAGAACGATCAGATGCAGGCGCAAAACGATCAGATGCAAAAGCAGATGCAAATACAGAACGATCGTATCAATGAATTGACCGAACTGGTTTCCGGCCTGTTGGGAGACGGAACCGAATCGGGCGCGTTGCG
>JAISFI010000205.1 GCA_031263685.1 Dysgonamonadaceae bacterium
CCAGCGATCCCAATCCCAGAAAGCCATGGAGTAGGAATACGTACAGTAATTGAGGTAATACCGGTACTTCAGGTTTGTACGATGCGTCTCCTCGTCTTGAGGCAACGGTAAGTTAACCGCGGTCAAATCGGACGTAAGGTTGTTCCACGTAATGCATACTCCCACATGGTATTTTAAATACCAGCCGATACCGGTAGCGATTGAAAGGTAGGAATTGCCTGTAATTTTGGGTTTCCCATTTTCGGCGGCGATTGTAAAGTAGTCCAATCCGTCTCCGGATGCTACAACAGAAGTAATAAAGCGGTCGGAGGTTCCGTCTCCGCCCACGCGGTTGAGAAGCAAATCGACAGGGGTAGCCGATGTTTTACAAAAAGCGATCAACGCTAATAATACTAAAAAGATTTTTTTCATGTTTCTAAAATTGTTTAAGTGAAATAAAAAATTATTTGGATACTGCGGAGAAGCATAACATGCAGGAACTGTACTTTGACCTGCCATCTTCGTGGAAACAATTATTTTCCAGCATCTCTATGTAGCGGGTTTTATCTATATAGGCATAATTTTCGGTAATAATGCTTTTTAAATCGGAATTGCTGTAAGGCAAACATTTGTATGTTTTCATTTCCATTTTCATAAAGATTAGGCTGCAAAGATACTATTTTTATTGAGAAATGAAACAAGTGAACGCTTCTCTCAAAGTAAAATTTTTATTTTAATATGTAAAGTTTCCATTTTAATGTATTTGGCACAAAACGTACCAACATTTGAGACAAATTATCCCATAACTATCCTTTTTATTACCATACTTTTGTCCCGTTATATTCATTTTAAAAACTTTTTTTCATGAAAAAAACATTCCTGTTTTATCTTTGTGCAGCGCTGAGACTGCTGTATATCAGCCCCAGCGCTTATGCTCAAACCGATGTGACAAATTCCTATCTGCAAAATGCAGACTTTGAAACAAGTCCTGTTATCTACAATTTAGAATAAAAAATGAAACAGACAATTATCAAATTATCAGTAATTTCATATACTGAAAAGATCGGATTTTATAGCAAATAATTTATAATTCATAACTCATAATTTATTCACGCATGAAAATATATCAATTAATGTTTGTGTGTATGTTAATCCCTTGTTGGACAGCCGCACAAACCCAGTTAACGAACTTGCCGGCCATGTACATCAACACAGAAAATGCACAGCCGGTAGTGAGTAAAGACAATTACCTGAATGCAACCATCACTGTCAAAAGTTCGGTTGCAACAGAAGAGGTTACCAATCTTGTTACGGAAATAAAAGGCCGCGGCAATTCTACCTGGGGCATGGCAAAAAAACCTTACCGCCTGAAACTGGATAAAAAAGCGAACCTCTTCGGTCTTCCGGCGAAAGCCAAAAACTGGGTATTATTGGCCAATTATGTCGATAAAACTTTGATACGAAATGCAGTAGCTTTTAAAATCAGCGAGATTGCAGGTTTGGAATTTACTCCTTCGGTGAAGTTTATCGACTTGTATATGAACAATGAGTTTTTGGGAAACTATATGTTTACCGACCAGGTTGAAGTGAACGAAAAGCGTGTGAATGTAGAAGAACAGGATACGATTGACATACGGGAGCCGGAAGTTACCGGCGGATACCTGCTGGAAATTGACGGTTTTGCCGCTTCCGAACCCAAATGGTTTACTTCAAGCCAGGGATTGAAAATTACCATCAAATACCCCAAAGACGATGAAATAGTAAAGGAACAGGAAACCTATATCCGGAATTATATCAATACCTTCGAGAGTAAACTGTTCTCATCCAACTTCAAAGACTCTGAAACAGGCTACCGTTCGATGGTCGATACCATTTCGTTAGTCAACTGGTACATTGCCTGCGAATTGACCGGCAATTCCGATTCGTTCTGGAGTACTTATATCTATAAAAGGCGGAGCGACAATAAACTGTATTTCGGTCCTTTATGGGATTTCGATATTGCTTTCAACAATGACGACCGCCTGGGCAATGCCGTCAGGAAATTAATGCGGGAACACGCTTTCAATCCGCGCACGTGGATACAGCGGTTCTGGGAAGACGAATGGTTTCAAAAAGCGGTGGAAAGAAGATGGAAAGCCCTCGTCGAAGACAATCTTTTCGACCGGCTGACGACGTATATTGATGAAACCGCCGCATTACTGGACGCTTCTCAGGCAAAAAATTTCCAACGATGGAATATTCTAAATACAAAGGTTTATAAGGAAATTTACCTTTTTACCACTTATCAACGCGGTATTGATTACCTGAAATTGTATCTCTCGGAACGAATTGATTTCCTGAACGAGAGTTTTATATCTCCCGAACCGCCTCAACCGACAGAGCCTTTCGTCGCAGAAGATTTTTATTACAGTATTTTGAATAAACGCACCAACAATGCCATTGATGTTACCGGCGAATCTACCGCCTCCAACGCCTTGTTGATGTTGTGGACGCCCTCCGACGACGACGACGGTCAGCTTTGGAAAATCGAAGCGATAGACAATACTTATTCCCGCTTTATCAATAAACGGTCGGGACTGGTAATGACAGCCAATGGCCGGGGAAATAACCTGTTGCAAAAAGAGTTGAATCCTGCGGATATTGCCCAGAAATGGAAAATTACCCCGGTCTTAACCGGCGGTTTATACGGTATCGAAAGCGCGGCCGCTCCTTATTATTCGGTCAATAACAATGCCGGCTCTTTTGAAAACGGCAATAAAGTAATCGTGTATGACAACCGGATTACCGAAAGCGAGAACCAGCAATGGTATATCCAAAAACGGGAAATGATAGAAACACAGACCGGTATTACCCATGCGGAACAAATGCCGTTTACTTACCACGTTTCCGGTCATCGGCTGTATGTAAAAAATTTACCGGAAAGTGCCGTTTTACGTGTTTACAACTTACAGGGCGTCCGGATACGGGAAGTCCGTACTGCGAGAAAGCAAACAAGCATAGACCTTCCACAACAAAGCATTTATATTTTAAATATAATGTATGAGGGAAACACACATTCACTAAAAATTAAAATTAAATAGTGTCATGAAAAATATATTTCTTCTTCTCATTGCCGTATTTTTCAGCAATCTCTTGACCGCACAGATAACCGACGGTTTGCAGCTTCATTACTCGTTCGAAGCAGATGCAGGGAATACAAGCCTTGTCAGCGATATTACGGACAACGGTTACAACGGCACGCTGTTTAATAACGCCATACTCAAAAAAGTAAAAAACTTTCCTGTATTAGCCCTCGGCAATCAAAACGGCTATGTGGATATGGGAACAAAAACCGGCGAACTGATAGCCGCCCTGGAAGACTTTTCCATTGCCGCCTATTTATATATCGGGAAATACCACCTGTTCTTTAAGACAGAAGGCGACGGAAACGGAATTAAAAAAGCGGTTTCCAACACGCTGACCGGCGGATACATCCTGCAGGACAACTACCTCCAGCAGACCACCGAAGCGGTGGAAGGCTCCTGTGTCTTCCGCTTTACCAATCAGGAAAAATACATCCTGATGTACGACCTTTCGACCGAACAGGTTTCCTGGGCGAACGGCAATGCCTGGGCGCCTGCCATTGCGGAAAAGACAGTGGACGGTCAATACAAATACTTCGTTAAGAATAATATCATAAATCACTAAATTAAAATCTATTATTTAAAAAATGAAACACAGTAAATTTATCATTGCAGTATTTTGCATCTTATCATTTAAGTTTTACACCGCCAATGCGCAACCCTTGATGGGTTGGAGTTCATGGAATGCTAATCACGTCAATATCAACGAAACACTGTTGAAAGCTACCGCCGATTCGATGATTTCGCTTGGCTTGAAAGACGTGGGATATACTTGGGTAAATATTGACGACGGTTATTTTAACGGACGCGACAGCGAGGGACATTTGCAGGTCAATGCCAAATTTCCCAACGGAATGAAAACAATTGCCGACTATATCCGTTCCAAAGGGCTGAATCCGGGTATTTATTCCGAAATAGGCGTCAATACTTGCGCTAATATCTATGAGAATGATGCATCGGGTGCAAATTCGGGTTTGTATGGGCACGAGGAGCAAGATTTGCGGTTGTTTTTCGATACTTGGGGTTACGATTTTATCAAGGTTGATTATTGCAGCGGGCAGAAGTTGGGACTGAACGAACAAACTACTTACACCTATGTCGGCAACATTATCAATCAGTTGGAATCGGAACTTGGACGCGACCTGCGCTACAATATTTGCCGCTGGTCATTTCCCGGAACGTGGGCTGCCGACGTAGCAGATTCGTGGCGCATCAGCGGAGATATAAACGATACTTATGCTTCGATTAAAAACATTATCGACCTCAATACTTATCTTGCGCCCTACTGTTCAAAAGGGCATTACAACGATATGGATATGCTGCAACTGGGCGGACGTCTTACCGAAGACGAAGAAAAAACGCATTTCGGGCTATGGGCAATCATGAACTCACCGTTGGTTATCGGCTGCAATCTTGGCGGAGTTCGCCAATCTACGCTTGATATTCTTAAAAATACAGAGATAATAGCCCTCAATCAGGATACACTTGATCTGCAAGCTGAGTTGGTGATGCGCAAAGGCAATGGATTGGTTTTCGCCAAATCGATTGAAATACGACATGGAAAAATCAGGGCGGTAGCGCTCTTTAATGCAGGCAATGCAGAAAAAATAATCCGGGTTAAGTTTAAAGACATTCAATTAGGTAGCCGGGCGTCGATACGCGACCTTTGGGAACATACCGATTTAGGCGAATTTACGGACTATTACGAAACTACCGTCCCTGCACATTCGACGGCAATGCTGCGCATTGAAGGAGACGAGGCGATAGACCAACTGCGTTATCAGGGCGAATATGCCTATATGAATAAATTTGCCGCCATTAACTTGGCGCAAAATGCGCGTTTTATAAAGCCCGATACCTATATTGCTTCGGGCAGTTGTGTGATGGGATATTTAGGTAACCATCCTGATAATTGGGCTGAATACCCCGATGTTTATGTTTCGCAAGGCGGCACTTATACTTTCCGTTTATATTACGTTTCGGGAGAAAACCGTAACTTGTCGGTCATTGTGAATGGAATTTCGTATCCGATGCAAAATCTTTATTCCGGCGGGTGGGCAACAAGAGCGACTGCCGAAATACAAATCCAACTCAATGCGGGCAGCAACGTTATTCGTTTGGCAAATCCGTCTGCCTTTGCGCCCGACATCGACAAATTTGAACTTATTCCGGCCGGCGGAACGATTGAAGAAGACGATTTTGAAGACACAACAAGTCAGTTTCCGATAATCAGTTCAACAGATGATTCCAATGAAACATGGTATTGGGTTCAATTTAAAAGTAGCGATGGAGTTTTGCAGGATATGGGTGAGAACGAATTTTTATTGACAAAATCACTTGATGAAAATAACGTAGCACAACAATGGAAAGTGGTGCAGGCAAGCAACCCTTCAGGCGAATACAAATACCAATTTGTCAGCAGAGCTGGGGGAGCGTTGATGCGTGTAAGCGTAACGGAAACTTCAGACGGCTTTTACAAAACCACAAATAATTTGGCGGATTGGGTAAAATTTCGGATAGTAGCAACCACAAACAGCGGCTTAAAACCGGCATGGGAACTTGAGAGGCAAGGAACAACCCGACATCTTAATCAATTTGACCCAACACAAACCGGTATATTCGATAAAAACATCAGCGAATGGACTGCTAACGATGCAGGCAATCCCGTAGTATTTATTCCTGTTCGTGTTGATGATACAGGCATCGTAGGAGGGCAATTAATTGCGCCCCTACTCGACAAAAACGCCTCCATTTATGATGTTTCCGGACGGAAAGTAGGGAAATACGGCGATGTAGAGACACAGCGAGTTACGTCTCTACCAAGCGGCATTTATTTTTCTAATGAAAAAAAAATCATTGTGAAAAATTGAAAGAAGATGAAACACAGTCAATTTATCAATTCGTTAAAATAAAACATGAAACAGGCAATTATTAAATTATCAGTAATAATTTCATGGCTTTGCCTTTATCAGGGCGCATGGGCATTAACAGTAAGCCACCTTCGCACGGAGGCGGTAAAAAATCCGTTGGGAATTGATGTTGAGCAACCGAAGTTCAGTTGGATTATAGAATCAAATGAACGCGGAGTTGAGCAAACGGCCTATCAAATACGCCTGTATTCCGATGCTGAACTGACACAAGAAATAGGAACAAGCGCTCAGGTAATGTCCGGGCAATCGGTCGATGTGAAATATAGCGGCGCCGCGTTACAGGCTTCGTCCCGCTATTATTGGACGGTAACCGTTTGGGATAACCACGACAACAGTGCAACTTCTACGGAATTTGCCTGCTTTGAAACCGGACTGCTTGACAGCGGCTGGAGTGGTGCGCAATGGATAAAAGCCACCACTACACCGCCAGACACCGAAACCGTTCTCGATTTTTACGATTTGGATTTGGACATGGTGGCGGTACGCGATGCGGCAGGCATCATTTTCTCGGCAAACGACGAAAAAACTTTCCATTTATGGTCGTTCAATACCCGCGACGCCTCTCCGATTTTGCGCCGTCATATTTTCACCGATGGAAACGTAACTTCTTCAGACGTAAATCTCGTCAGTTTCATTACCAAAGAACAACTGTTGAACAATACGCATCATGTAAAAATTTCCGTCAGGGGCAAAATCATCCGCACTTATCTCGACGACATTTTAATAGACACTTACAACGATGTTTCCACTCATTTGCACAGCGGATTTATCGGCTTTCGCGCTTATCGCGACAGTTACAAGGACAGCCGTATGGACGAACTGGCTTATTATGATAATATTCAAATTACAAAATATGAAAACGGCAATGCCGGGCAAATTGTTTTTTCGGAAGATTTTGAGTCGCCCGCCTTTCAGTTTACCGAAGGCAGTGTGGAAACCCGAAACGGCAGCCGGATGTTGAAAATAAATTCGCCCTATACGGAAAAAATTGTATTGCAGGATGCCGCAATGGGTATGCCGATGTTTAGAAAAGAATTTCAAGCACAGGCGAATATCAAATCCGCCAAACTCTATGCAACCGCATTGGGCGTTTACGATGTGTATATCAACGGCAAGCGAGTGGGAAACCTGTTGCCCGGCGGCGACATGCAATTTGACGAACTTAAACCGGGTTTTACCGACTATTTCAAGGAAGTTTCCTACCTCTCTTACGATGTAACTTCTCTGTTGCAAAACGGCAGCAACGCTATCGGGACAGCGCTCGGTACCGGTTGGTGGGGCGGGGAAATTGCGCACGATATTTACGGAACTCCTTCGCTGGGCTTTATGTCGAAACTGTTAATCAATTACGAAAATGGAGTGAGTGATACGATTGTTACCGATACCTCCTGGCGATGCTCCACCGGCGGAGCAATCCTCCGGGGCGATATTTATGACGGCGAAACTTACGATGCCCGCCGCGAAAGCGATTGGGCAAAGCCCGGATATGACGACAGCGATTGGTATTCGACTGCCTTGAATACGGAATTTGAAGGCGTCGTAACGGCCTTTCAAGGACAAACCGTCAAAGTCAGGGAACATTTGCGGCTTATTCCAAAAAAAATCACGGTTTACGAAGGAATAACCAATACGGGAACCACCTACGGGCAAATTAATGTTACCCGGACTATCGACGACAATCAACCGGTAACCGTCCATAACGGTCAAACGCTTATTTATGATATGGGACAAAATTTTGCCGGATGGATAAAAATCAAGGTACGCGGGGCGGCAGGTACAAGCCTGAAATTTCGTTTTGCGGAAATGCTCAACGACAACGGAGCGGCAAGCCGAACGAATGACGGACCCGGCGGAAGCGTTTATACCTACAATATGCGCGAAGCTGCCACTAATTTGAATTATATAATGAAAGGCGGCTCGGATGACGGCGAAACCTATCAGCCCTCTACCACTTTCTATGGCTTCCGGTATTGCGAAGTTACAACTTCTGCTGAGGTCGAAATCCTTTCGCTCACAGGAGAAGTGGTTGGCTCGGATATTGAAGAAGAATCGGCTTTTGCCACCAGTCATTCCGACGTAAACCAGCTTTACAGCAATGTGCAGTGGAGTCAGCGGGCAAACTTTTTGAGCATTCCTACCGACTGTCCGCAACGTGATGAACGGCTCGGCTGGACAGGCGATACACAAATCTTCGCCCGCGCCGCTATTTACAATGCCGATACCCGCGCCTTTTATCACAAATGGATGGGCGATATGCGCGCCAGCCAGAGGGCAGACGGTGCATATCCCGACCTTGCGCCTTATTGCTGGTACGGATTTGGCAATGCAGCCTGGGGCGATGCCGGAATTATTGTGCCTTATACGGTTTATGTGATGTATGGCGACAAATCCATGCTGGAAGAAAACTATCAATCAATGTCGCGCTACATGGATTTTCTTGCAACGCAAAAAGAGGGCGTTTACAATTATATCGGCGCAGGCACAAGTTTTGGCGACTGGCTTGCCTACGAAGATATGGACAAGCGTTACGTCAGCGTTTGTTACTATGCTTATGTAGCGCAGTTAATGGAAAAAATCTGTCTTGCATTGAGCGAAACGGCTAACGATACTTATGCCGTGAAGGCGCAATCTTACGCTGAGCTTTACAACAATATCAAAGCGGAATTTAACACCCGCTATGTCAACACCAACGGCACACTGAAAATCACTACCCAAACGGCTTATCTTTTGGCTTTGAAAATGAACTTGGTTCCCGATGAAACAGCGATTAACAGGGCAATAGCGTCATTACGGCAAAAAATCGTGAACAACGGATACAAGCTAAGTACCGGATTTGTAGGAACAGGCACGTTAAATCAAACATTAAGCCAATACAATCAACATGATATGGCTTTCAACTTGCTTTTGCAAAGAAACAATCCTTCCTGGCTTTACAGCATCGACCAGGGAGCGACCAGCATTTGGGAACGGTGGGATTCATATACGCTCGAAAAAGGCTTCAACGACCACTCCTGGATTATGAATTCATTCAATCATTATTCTTACGGCGTGATTTCGGAATGGTTTTTCCGCACAGTTGCAGGCATAGAGGTGGATGAAACCAATCCCGGATTCAAGCATTTTATCTTGCAACCAACGCCCGACAACCGCGCACAGTTACCGCAAAATCAACCGCGAATCACCTGGGCTAATGCAACGTTCCATTCCGCTTACGGGAATATCGCAAGTCACTGGATACGCAAAGATGACGGACGTATAACGTATTCGGCAACCGTCCCGGCAAACACAACGGCAACGCTCTATTTGCCCGTTTTATTGGAAACGGATTCGATTAATGAACGCGATGTCCCGGTAGCAACAGCCGAAGGTGTAAGCTATTTGGGCGTGGCAAACGGAAAAGCCGTTTTTGAGTTGCAATCGGGAACTTATGAGTTTGATGTGCAACAGTCTTCGGCGTCCGGCATACAATCGCTTCCGACTTATAATTATATTTATCCCAATCCGGTAAACGATTTTATCCGGATAAAAATTCCCGGTGAAGCGCCTGAAAACAATACGGTTACAATTTATTCATTAACCGGGGAAAGCCTTATAAAACAACAGTTTGCCTCTTCCGGTGAAATCAGTTTGAATGTTTCCGGTATGCCGGAAGGCGTTTATTTCTGTTCTGTGCAAAACAACAGGGTTCATCATATATATAAGTTTATTAAGAATAACAATTGAAGCGGGTTAAAACCGGAATTGCCTGCTTATTCATTCTCAGTTATCAGAATAAAAAAACAGCAGTAAAAAATGAATAAAAACATCTTAATAATCCTCTTCGCCTGTGGAATAGTATTTTCCTCGAACGCACAACGTTTCCCGGAAGCCATCCTGTCCGGCGATTATCCCGACCCCACCGTTTTGCGTGACGGCGATGATTTCTACATGACCCATTCGCCGTTTTACTATGCCCCCGGATTCCTCATCTGGCATTCCAAAGATTTGATGAATTGGCAACCGGTCTGCCGCGCCCTGAACCGGTGGAGCGGCTCGGCAATGGCGCCCGACTTAGTGAAACACAACGGAAAATACTATATTTATTTCCCCGCCGCAGGCACAAACTATGTCATTTGGGCAGACAGCATCAAAGGCAAATGGAGCGAGCCGGTAGATTTGAAAGTGAAGGGTATCGACCCGGGACACATTGTCGGCGAAGACGGGAAAAGGTACCTGTTTTTGTCCGACGGCTATCTGGTTGAGCTTACCGGCGACGGTTTGGCAACGGCCGGACAGCCGGAAAAAGTGTACGACGGCTGGGAATATCCAAAAAACTGGAATACTGAATGTATGTGTCTCGAATCGCCAAAAATCATCAAACGGGGCGATTACTTCTACCTCACAACGGCCGAAGGAGGCACTGCCGGTCCTGCAACCAGCCATATGATTGTTTCCGCTCGTTCCAAAAGTATCAGGGGAAAGTGGGAGAACTCGCCTTACAACCCCATTGTGCATACTTACAGCGACAATGAAAGTTGGTGGTCGAAAGGACACGGCACGTTAATTGACGATGTGCAGGGCAACTGGTGGCTCGTGTATCATGCCTACGCCAACGGTTTTCACACGCTTGGTCGCCAAACACTGATTGAACCCGTCGAATGGACAAAGGACGGCTGGTTTAAATCGAAAAATACCGCTTACACAGACATGAATCACGACTTGTCACTGCCGTGCGCAAACCTCTCCGACAATTTCAGCAGCGCCGATTTGGGCTTACAGTGGACGTTCTGGAAAGAGTATGCTCCCCAAGCCGTAACAATAAAAGAAAATGCCCTGTCCCTTAAAGCCAAGGGAGCAACGCCTGCCGACGCCCGCTTGTTGCTTACCACTGCGCAAGACAAAAGTTATGATACTCAAGTTGAAGTAACGGTTGAAAAGGGAAATCACGCCGGACTGGTTTTGTTTTACAATGAAAAAGCGTTTGCAGGGATTGTGACGGACGGTAAAAAATTCACCGTATACAAAGACGTAAACAACCATGTCGATATCCCCTGTCAATGGGAAAATCGTTTCTTTTTGAGGATAATAAACAGGGGAAATCATTGCACGTTTCAGGCAGGCAACGACAATCAAACATGGGAAACATTGGCAGAGAATGTGGACGTTTCGACCATGCACCATAATAATTTCAAGGGATTTTATGCCTTGCGAATCGGCTTGCTTTC
>JAISFI010000313.1 GCA_031263685.1 Dysgonamonadaceae bacterium
ATTAGTCGCACCGTAATACCTGTTGGCGCTGTTTACGCTTACGGTTAGCGGCGCTTTATTGACGGTCAGTTTGCCCGTTCTGTAATCAAAATTGTAGTTCACGGCGCTGCCTTCCGAACAGGTAATCGGATATTCCCCGGCATTGCTTGCCGGGACGGCCGTAGTGGAGGTTGTGGGTACGATGGTAATATCGGCAACCGTATTTCCATTGACAAAACCTTCGTACGTGAGTTCAAACGCCGGATTATCGTATCCGTATAAACGCGAAGCATCTTTTGGAATGACGCGCAAGTCGCGCTTGTTAATGATTAATGTATCGGTCACGTATTTGAAACTGTAGTTGACGGCTTCCGCACCGGAGGGCGTAATCACGTATTTGCCGGCATTACTTTGCGGGGTAGCGTTGCAACTCACAGCAGGGAACAGGGTTAATACATCCTCGTTATCATTCGAAACAAAACCGTCATACAGGCAGGTATATGTCGCCGGCAAATCATCGCCATAAATTATAGTTGCCGGATTAGCTGTCACGGTCAGTTCTTTTTTCCGGATGGTCAAATCGACGGTTTCTTTTCCGGCAAAAAAACCGGCGCTTGCCTCTTGTGATGCGGTAATCGTAACGCGACCGGCTTTCTTTGCAATAAGTAAGCTGCCGGATATTTCGGCGATGTCGTTATCGGAGCTTGTGTAAACTATCGGAACGGCATTATTATCGCTTGTGGCATCCAGAGGGATTTGGTCGCCATAGAAAATTTCAGGCAGTATTAAATTAATAACCGCCGGTCCTATAAGTTGAGGATATTCATCGGCGTTAATTTTCCATCTATCGTCAAAATTCCACAATAAAGTCGATGTCAACCACGTTTGATCTTGAAGTTCCGATTGACTTACATCTTTGCCGTTTTTACTATTTTCGTCTTGATTGTTTGTGGGGTCGCCATTAATAAATGTAGATAAAACTTCAGCATAACAATTGGTATAAGTACCATCAGCACCTCCTATTCGTCCTATTCTTGCTTGGGGGGCGTCGTTTTTATTACTTATTTGACACTCGGCAACAAAACAATTCCTGATAATCCCTCCTTGTCCACAAATACCGCTGGAATGATAATAAGGTGTTGATATATTCCCGGTATTATAACAATTGGTTATATTGCCATTCGAGTAGACATATCCGCAAATACCGCCGAAATACATCCTTTGATTAGAAGATGATGATATATTTCCGGTATTATAACAATTGGTTATATTGTCATTCGAGTAGACATATCCGCAAATACCGCCGGAATAAAGAAGAAAAGAAGAAGAATTTAATGAATAAAGAAGTGATATATTCCCAGTATTATAGCAATTGGTTATATTGCTACTCAAGTCGACATATCCGCAAATACCCCCAACAGCAGATGAAAGTAAAAAGGATATTTCTTCTGTTACATCTATTACAGCTTTATTATAACAATTATTTATCGTACTGGATAGAGCCTCTCCACAAATTCCTCCGGTATAGAATTGATAATAATAGAATTGATTAATAGATTGACTATGAGCAGAAGAACGTGTGATTATTCTTCCGCTTACTCCCAGATTTTTAATTGTTGCATTTTGAATACTACCAAATACGCCGGTTCTATTCACGGCAATTTCATGCTCGCCACCATCAAATATGCCACTGAAATAATGAGAGTCAGAATTGCCGACTGTCGTAGTAATTGTATCACTTGCACCTGTTAAATCACACGTAAGCAGAAAATAATTTCCTGCATACGTTTGTCCGCCATTTACATTGCTTGCCAATTGTGCCATATCCGCTTTAGAAGAAATCAGATAGGGATTTTCTTCCGTGCCGTTTCCTCCGCTGTAGGCGAAAGAGTTTATTGCGATGAATAAACCGGCAATTGTTGTAACAATCTTTTTCATGATGTTTCGTTTAAGAGAATATGTGCAATCAGTTTATTCTTATCGACATGATTTTTCATATCCCGGTCTTCGCAATTGTCCCCAATTGATTTAGGTATAATAACACTGCCCGGATACTTTTTGATACGCTCTTTCGGTCGTGTAAATTTATCATTACAAGTATACACCAATACATCGCACTTCTTTTCTTCATAAGCCGATATGGCCGGGATGATACAGGTTGAAAAATCTCCCATAGAATAGAGGGCAACAAGCTTTCCATCATACTTCAATATACACTCAAAATCTTTCGGATTTCCGCCTAATTGAGATTTAGGACAAACAATGTTCTCCTCATAACGCGCCAATTCATCATACAACAAATTCATTGTAGTTGTTTTTCCTTTGTTTGAAGGCCCTAACAGCATGATTACCTTCATTTTTTTCGTTTCCATAATAAATATAAATGTATAAGCTCCTCCCGGCGCCAAAAAGGAAAGTTCTAAAAAAAAAGAAAGTGTGGCGCTGAAACTTAATCTGAGAAAAACAGGTCCTGACAAAACCCCAAGAATATCAAATCTAAGCAACAGCCCCACACCATATACGAGATATGATGCGGAGAAGCTTGCCCGTTCTCTATTCTTATTTGAACTGTCAGGTTCGTTTTTCGAGAATCAAGCTAACACTTTCCGTGTTAATAAAAAATATGTGTCACAAGACACGCCGCAAATGTACAAAATTCCGTTAATACAAAAAAAGTTTTCAACTAAAAAATTGATTCTGTAACGTTTTGTGTGGATATCAATCCCGAACCGCATCATTCCGACGAAAGTTGGAATCCCCCAATATAACATGGGGATTGCGGGTTAGGTACTCAATGACGGGTGCCATTTGTTTGCAGTACCATTTTGTGAGATGTAATGCAAAACCACACCGTACAGTTTAATCTGCCGGATGCTATCTTTTAGCTAAAGCAACAGCAGGATTTAGTAAATTGTAAACGGGTATTTGTTGATGAGACCTACGTCTCACTTAAGCGAGACCTACATCTCACACAAGCGAGACGTAGGTCTCACATACAAAAGAAAGTCAGGGAAAGATTAGTTTCTGCCGTGAAGCGGATTAATACATAGTATATCTGCAATTAGAATTGTCGTATCGAAAAGGTTAAGACATACATGCCGTTATCGGTGTTTAGCAATCTGATTTTCGACCTTTAATTAACCATTTGTATTTTGTAGAATAGATGTGGAGTACATGCCGAATGAGTTATTGGGCAAATGGGACATTCAGTTCATAATTCGTACTTCGCCCGCCCTGCGCTTCTTTCCGCAGGATTCCTTTACTTATCAGGTCTTGTATATCGCGCAAAGCCGTGTCCGGCGATGTCTTTGTCATCTTGCCCCATTTGGATGAAGTCAGCTTGCCGTCAAAGCCGTCCAGCAACTTGTTTATCATTAGCCGTTGGCGGTCATTCAAGCCGGCTTGCTGATGCTGTTCCCAGAATTTTGCTTTGACCAGTACCGCTTTCAGTACTTCTTCGCTGTTCAGTAATGCTCGTTCGAGGCAGGAGAGAAACCATTCCAGCCATAATGTAAGATCACCGTCGCTCCGTTGTGTTTTCTCCAAGATGTCGTAATATTTTTTGCGTTCGGCAAGTATCTGGCTCGACATACTGTAAAACCGTTGCGGACTGCCGTCGCTGCGGGCAAGTTGCATATCGGCAATGGCGCGGGCTATGCGTCCGTTTCCGTCATCAAACGGGTGTATGGTGACAAACCAAAAATGGGCGATGGCGGCTTTTATTACGGGGTCTGTTTGTGAACCGTTGTTGAACCATTGCAACAACCCGGCCATTTCTGCTTTTACAAATTTGCCTTTCGGGGCTTCATAGTGTACCTTTTCTTTCCCCATAGGACCGGAAACAACCTGCATTTCCCCGCTACGGTATTTTGCAACTTCTATCTTGTACATTCCGCTATGCCCTGCAGGAAAAAGGGCAGCGTGCCATCCGAACAGGCGTTCGTCCGTTAACGGCAGGGTGTATCGTTGTGTTGCATCCAGCATCATTTCGACCACGCTGTCTATATTGCGGGAAGAATCCACCAACCCGGACACTTCCAATCCCAGTCGGCGGGCAATGGATGAGCGCACCTGCTCTTTATTCAGCAGTTCACCTTCTATTTCGGACGATTTCAATACGTCCAGCGTCAACGTTGTCAGTACGGCTTCTTCCTGCAAATGAAAGCCTAAACTTTCCATTTGTCCCAATAGCCTGCCTTGCAAATGGCGGACATTGCCGAGTAATGCCACCAGCTTATCGCTGTTCCATTTGAAATTCGTCCAGTTTTCCTTTTGATGTAAATACATAATCTCCGCGAATTATTCGGCAAATATACCTGTTTTTCTCCGCACAATCAAATTATGCGCTTCGCAAAGTATAAAAAAAGGCGTCCCTTTTGAGACGCCTTTCGTATTATCCTAAATAAGCTTTCAGGAGTTTGCTTCTCTGACCCTGGCGCAGACGTCGTATGGCTTTTTCTTTTATCTGGCGTACGCGCTCGCGGGTGAGGCCGAATTTGTCGCCGATTTCTTCCAGCGTGACTTCCTGGCAGCCTATTCCGAAGAACATCTTGATGATTTCGCACTCCCGCTCGGTCAGCGTGGAGAGTGCACGATTGATTTCTTTTGCCAGCGATTCGTTCATCAACTCGCCGTCGGCAATAGGTGCGTCGTCGTTTACCAGGACGTCGAGCAGACTGTTGTCCTCGCCTTCTACGAAAGGCGCGTCGACGGATATGTGACGGCCTGAAACTTTCAGCGTGTCGGAGATTTTATCTACCGGGATGTCCAGTTCGGCTGCCAGCTCTTCGGGTGACGGTTTGCGTTCGTTCTCCTGTTCGAAACGGGAAAAAGCCTTGCTTATTTTGTTTAACGAACCTACCTGATTCAGCGGCAAGCGTACGATCCGGGACTGTTC
>JAISFI010000348.1 GCA_031263685.1 Dysgonamonadaceae bacterium
ACAGTTCAGTTCAAAAACTTTCTGGACAACATTCAGGCGGATGCGGCAAGTGAGTTCGGGATAAGATTACCCAATCCCGAAGATGCATACTTTGAGTCATTCAAGCAGGAATATGAACGATACATCAACATTTAATAATATCAAAAAATGGAAATCCTAAAAAGAACATTACCCGTAGAAGACGCCCAAGGCTGGCATCTTCTGCAAGACGAAAAAAAGACATGGATAGAAGATTCCGTAGACGAAGAAACCAACGAAGTGGTATCGGCAGAACGCACGGAAGTCATCCTGCGCAAAGGTGTCAAGCTTACGGCGATTGACATTTCGACCCTCAAAGAGAACGGCATTACAAGCGTTCACGTATCCAACATTCCCCTGAAAGGGAACAGGCAGGAACACATGAATCTTTGGGAGGCCACCCTTAAAGTAGGCTCCCGGAGTGGCGAAAAGAAAAAGGTGTACATCGTAACCGCCGCAAGTCCGACCGCCGCCGAAACGTTTATCTCCGATTATCTGGAAATAAACGTAGAATGTACGTTTGAAGCCGTCAAAGTGAGCAAGCTGGAATACAGCAGGGTAATCAAGCTCTACGATACCGAGCGCGAAGAATACGAGCGGGACGGCAAGCATCACGTCCGCTGGTACAAGTCGCAGATATTTTCAATGATTGAAGATGATGAAGAAATCGAAACGGGGAGCAATGACACAAAAACCGTCCTTGTACAGGCTACGGATTTTGAATCGGCCTTGCAGTCCATCAAAGCCGTCATGGGAAGAAACGAATACGATGAAAGATACAATTCCTTCAAAGCTATGCAGGAGTTGAATATAGAGGAGGTATTCATACCGGATGAATCGGTCTGTTACTATTCAAAAGAGGAATTAGGATAATGATTACCCTCCGCAAAAACCAGACAGAACCCATCGGGAAGGCGACCGCGTTTTTCAACGCGAAAAACCCCTCGCCCTCCCTGATCGTATTGCCCACGGCGTGGGGAAAATCCATTCTCACGGCGTTCACGGCAAGGGAAATGACCGACAAACTGCTTGTCCTTCAGCCCTCCAAAGAACTATTGGAGCAAAACTACAGGAAGTACATTTCCCTTTGCGGCGATGATTTGCAGGTGCAGGCCGGTATCTACTCCGCCTCCTTCGGGCGCAGGGACATCAACAAAATCACCTACGCCACGATAGGAAGCATCAAGAACATCGGCAAGCTGTTTAAGCAACTCGGATTCAAGAAAATGCTGATTGACGAAGCGCATCTCTATCCGCGCGAATCCGAAAGCATGTTAGGTACATTCCTGAAAGAAAGCGAAATCACGCACGTACTGGGCATAACCGCCACGCCCATCAAATTGCAGCAGAATACGGATTTGAACGGCAACCGGTTTTCAAAACTGCAAATGCTGACCAGCAAAAGCAAAAAGGGTAATTTTTTCAAAGATATTATCCATGTCGGGCAGGTGCAGGAAATGGTAGAACTCGGATTTTGGAGCAAATTAGAATACCGGACAACCGAATTTGATTCTTCCGGACTGGTTTATAATTCCTCCCGTTCCGAATACACCGAAGAAAGCGTACAGGCGTCATTTTTAGCAAACGACATCCGCAGGCAGGTATTCCGGGAACTCGACAGCCACCCCGACCGGAAGCATATTTTAGTATTTGTCCCGTCCATTCAGGAAGCGATAGACATGGCGAAGCAATACCCCGAATCCGCAGCCATTCACAGCAATCTGAAAAGCGCGGAACGTGCGGATATTATCGACCGTTTCAGAGCGGGCAAAATACGCTGTATTTTCAACGTGCGGGTACTTTCAACCGGATTTGACTATACCGGTATTGATTGTATCATTTTCGGAATTTCGACCGCCTCAATAGCCTTGTATTACCAGATTGTCGGACGCGGAACGCGTATAGACGCAGGCAAAAGGGATTGTTTGATTATCGACCTTGCGGGCAACGTTGAACGCTTCGGACGTGTAGAGGACATCGTATTTGAAAAAGATACATTGTGGCGAATGTACGGGACCGGCGGGAAACTTTTATCCGGCATCCCGATTCACGAATTAGGAACAATTAACCGCGACAACCTGAAAGCCAAACAGGATGCAACAATGGTTAAGAAATCCAGTGCAAAACCGGTTACTATAATGCCGTTTGGGAAGTATAAAGGCGAACTGATACGGAACATTCCGGCAGATTATAAACGTTGGGCATTGGATAATATCGAATGGCACAACGGAAATATGAATCTCAAAGAAGCATTAATGCAATAAATCATTAAAACAAAATAACGACAATGGATTATAATGAATTTATAGAATCCAAACGGCACACTGCCGCCGATTTCGGAATAAAATGTTTATGGCTTCCGGAGGGGATGTTTGATTTTCAGAAATACATTACTGAATATGCAGTAAATAAGGGGCGTTGCGGTGTATTTCTGGATACCGGGCTTGGAAAGACAGTAATAGAACTTGCAACTGCCGTAAATTATGTGCGTTCGACAAACAGGCCGGTTCTTATTTTAACTCCTCTGGCCGTCGCTTTCCAGTTCATAAGGGAGGCCGAAAAATTCGGGATAGATGACATTGAATACAGTAAGGACGGTCGTTACCGTTCCAAAATTGTAGTCTGTAACTACGAACGGCTCAAAAAATTCAACCCGAATGATTTTGACTGTGTCATACTCGATGAATCGAGCATACTGAAAAACTTTGACGGAGCTATAAAAACAGAAGTAACCGCTTTTATGAGGAAAGTAAAATACCGGTTTTTATTCACGGCAACTCCCTCCCCCAATGATTTTGTTGAACTCGGAACGGGCAGCGAAGCATTGGGATACCTTGGATACAGCGAAATGCTGACGAAGTTTTTCAGCAATAATGAGAATAATGTGGTAAGCACATTGAACATCGGCAATAAATGGTACTTGAAACCGCACGCAAAAACCGATTTCTTCCGCTGGGTATCCGGCTGGTCAATTTCGATGAGAAAGCCTTCGGATTTGGGATTTGATGACGGCCCGTTCATACTGCCCGAACTTGTGCTGAATTATAACGAAGTAAAAAATGAACAAAACCAGATTGTAAACGGTCAAATACTTCTATTCAACGGGCTTGCACATACACAGTCGGAAGTAAGGAATGAACAGAAGCAAACGATTGAAAAACGATGTGAAAAAGCGGTTGAATTGGCACAGGGACATGAATATACTGTTTACTGGTGCAACTTCAATGCCGAAGGAGATTTGATTGAAAAACTGGATAAAGACGCAAGGCAGATTCATGGAAGCATGGAACTGGAAGAAAAGGAAGAATTATTGCTTGCCTTTTACCGCGGGGAAATAAAAAAGCTGGTAACAAAGCCGAAAATCACAGCCTTCGGGCTTAACTGGCAGCGCTGCAATCACACCGTATTTTTCCCGACTTTCAGTTATGAACAGTGGTACCAGGCGATACGAAGATTTTACAGGTTCGGACAAAAACGGAATGTTATTGCAGACATGGTATTTTCCGACGGTCAAAAAAGGGTACTTGATTCGCTTATGCAGAAAACAGAAAAAGCAAATGAACTTTTTTCAAGCCTGAACGCCAACCTGCATCAGAATTTTGATATTAAATCACAGGAATTTAACAGACAGATTATACATCCAAATTTTTTAAGTCATGGTAAAAGAACAGTTAATAACAGACAGCTACGCGCTGTATAACGGGGACTGCATGCACGTATTGCCGGAACTCGATGATGCAGGTATTGATCTTTCGGTTTATTCACCGCCATTCTGCGGTTTGTATCAATATACGAGCCTTCCGAACGATTTCAGCAACTGCGCTACAAAGGAAGAATTTTTAGAACACTACCGTTTTCTCGTAAAAGAAATTGCAAGA